>NZ_CAWPRC010000204.1:0-10197 GCF_963890165.1 Aliivibrio sp. SR45-2
CAGAGCCAGAGCCAGAGCCAGAGCCAGAGCCAGAGCCAGAGATTACATGGACATCTGAAGCGGTAATGGTAGAAGATCAGGTAACTTCTCACTATCAACCACAACTAGCACAACACATTGATGATGACGATGAATACCCATTTGAGTTGCCTCAATTGGAGGATGTTCAACGATTATTAAGTCAATTAGAGAATTCACAACTTGAAGTTCAGGTTGAAATTGATTCATTAATTACCGATGCATTCGTAAAACAAGAAAAAGAAGATCTCGCTGTTGAAACGACAATGGTGTCTCAAGATGTGGTTAATGACATTGAGAGTGAAGAATCGGAAGAAGAACTGGATCTTTCTGATTGGGATATTTCAGATAAAATTGTTACTAAAAAACCAGAAGAAATAAAAGAATTCGAGTCGATTTCTGAAGAACCTGCAATTGATTCAGAGATAAAATTAGAGACTCAAACAGGAAAATCCCCTCCTTTAATTGGGTTAGATTGGAAGAACTCAGAATTAGATGAAGAGTTCCAAGTCTTATTTTTTGAAGTGATGGGCGTTACCTTTGCTGTGCCATTGGCTCAATTAGGTGGCATACATCAGATCACGGAATTGAATCATTTAATTGGTCGTCCTGATTGGTATCTTGGGTTACAAAATAATCGAGAAACCACCATTGATGCGTTAGATACCGCGAAGTGGGTGATGCCACAAAGCATCAAAGATGAGAGCTACAAAGAGAATTACCAATACCTTGTTATGCTTGGTGATAGCAAATGGGGATTAGCGTGTAATGCGTTAGCCGGAACAGAAACATTAACCAGTGATCGAATTCGTTGGCGTGAAACCGCAGGAAAACGTCCGTGGTTGTCTGGAATGGTAAAAGAGAAGATGTGTGCCTTGATTCACGTTGAGGCAATGATTACGATGCTTAATGCCGGTCTCGACATTAAGGGAATAGAGTAAGATAACTCTAAGAGGACGAGGAAATACAATGTCTCAGTATAATCAAGTAGAGATCCGTAAAGATCAAGTAAACGATGAAGTACTACAATGGGTGACTTTTCAATTAGAAGAAGAAACCTATGGTATTAACGTAATGCAAGTTCGTGAAGTATTACGTCATACAGAAATTGCGCCAGTACCAGGCGCACCAGACTACGTTCTAGGTATTATCAACCTTCGTGGTAACGTAGTAACAGTGATTGATACTCGTTCACGTTTTGGCTTAATGCAAGGCGAGATCAGTGATAATACACGTATCATTGTGATTGAATCAGAACATCAAGTTATCGGTATCCTTGTTGATAGCGTGGCAGAAGTTGTATACTTACGTTCATCAGAAATTGATACAACGCCAAGTGTTGGAACGGAAGACAGCTCTAAATTTATTCAGGGTGTTAGTAACCGCGAAGGCAAACTACTTATCTTGGTTGATCTTAATAAACTTTTGTCTGAAGACGAATGGGATGACATGGCAAGCCTATAATGGTCGATATTTTAACTCAGCTCTCAGAGCTACTAGCTGCAACAGCAATGATCCTTGTTTTGGTTTTCTTCTTTGTACTAAATAGAAGAAATAAGCAACTCGTGCAACAGCTGACAGAAGCGAAAGCGCAGTATAAAAACCTTCAAGATGAACAACAAAAGCTGCAAAAGCAATTTGTTGAATTTCGTTCTGGCTCTATTAATATGGGGCAGAAAGTCGCGGAAATGACTCAATTAAGTCAACATTTTGATGACCGATTAAATGAACTTGAGAATACGGATGTCGACAGTCGATTGTATTCAAGAGCAAATAAATTGGTTCAACTGGGTGCAGGGATTAATGAGCTTATGGAAGAATGTGAACTTCCAAAAGCCGAAGCTGAGTTAATGATGTCTTTACAAGCCAAAATTGCTGGCGGTAAAGGCTCTATGCCACCATTAAGAATGGAAGACGAAGAATAACGATTTCTTCAGATTAACGAATTCAAAAGCTCCTTATTTAAGGGGCTTTTTTTCGTTATGGGATATGGTAAAAAATTCGACTACCCATAAGGTGGTATTTAATTTTTTAATATATAACCCTATGAATTAAATGTGGATTTTTTTCATTATGAAAATGAAACTAAATGACATATTTATTTACTTATCTATGCAAATAGATTTGTTTTATATCTAAGTTTCCCTGTTTTTGCTGTGCTAGAATACTTTCAATATTCTCTAATGATAAAAGTCTATGCTAGAAATTCGTAATGTAACCTGTATTCGAGATGAAAGAGTTTTATTTGAACAACTCAGCTTTACCGTATCAGACGGTGAGTTAATTCAAATAGAAGGTCAAAATGGTGCAGGAAAAACCACATTATTGCGAATTATTGCCGGTCTTGGTTATTCTGATGAAGGTGATATTTATTGGAATGGCGAATCGATTAAACAGAATCGAGAAGACTTTCATTCCGCGTTACTTTTTCTAGGTCATCACACGGGTGTAAAACGTGAGTTGACAGCATTTGAAAATCTGGCTTTTTATCAATCAATGCATAACAACTATAATGAAGAGGCTATTTGGGATGCACTTGCTCGTGTTGGCTTAGCGGGTCGAGAAGATGTCGCAGCAGGACAATTGTCCGCAGGACAACAGCGCAGAGTTGCATTAGCTCGTCTTTGGTTGAGCAATCATAAGTTGTGGGTTCTTGATGAGCCATTAACTGCCATTGATAAGCAGGGCGTTAAGGTGTTGGAGCAGTTGTTTATGGATCACGCAAAACAGGGTGGAATTGTCTTGCTAACGACGCATCAGGATTTATTTACTGACAGTAATGAATTGAAAAAAATCAGGTTAGGTGAGTAATAGATGCTTTCTTCAATGACTACGATAATAAAACGTGAATTATTGATCGCTTTTCGTCGTAAAGCCGATGTTTTAAACCCGTTGTGGTTTTTTATTATCGTGATTACCTTATTCCCATTAAGTATTGGCCCTGAGCCAATTCTGCTTGCGCGTATTGCGGCGGGTATTGTTTGGGTTGCTGCTTTATTGTCTGCCTTACTTTCTCTTGAACGTTTATTCCGAGACGATTTTTCCGATGGCTCATTAGAACAAATGATGTTAATGCCAAGCCCATTGTCGGTTTTAGTATTAGCCAAAGTGTTTGCTCATTGGGTACTGACTGGTCTGCCGCTGATTATTATCAGCCCATTACTGGCTATTTTATTATCCTTAGATTTCAATACATGGTTAGCCATTGTACTTACCCTGTTACTTGGAACACCCACACTGAGTTTTCTTGGTGCCGTAGGGGTTGCATTAACTGTGGGTCTGCAAAAAGGGGGAGTGTTGCTAAGCCTTCTTATACTCCCACTTTATATACCGGTTCTAATTTTTGCGACATCTGCAATTGATGCTGCAACTCTAGGGATGGCTTATAATGGCCAACTCGCTATTTTAGGGGCGCTTCTTATGGGCTCCGCAACATTGACTCCGTTTGCCATTAGTTCGGCACTACGAGTCAGTGTGCAATAAATCATAATTATAATTTTTATATTTAAGTAAGTGAGATAAACCAATGTGGAAATGGCTACATCCTTACGCTAAACCAGAAAAAGCGTATCAATTAAGTACTACACTGCTACCATGGTTTGCGGTGATCTCTATCATCAGTTTGACCGTTGGGACCATCTGGGGCCTTGCTTTTGCACCTTCTGATTATCAACAAGGTGACAGTTTTCGAATTATTTACATACACGTACCTGCTGCTATTTTGTCTATGGCCGCTTATATGTCGATGGCGATAGCTGCTTTTATCGGTTTGGTTTGGCAATTAAAATTGTCAGATATGGCCGCGGCAGCAATGGCGCCTATTGGTGCGGTATTTACGTTCATCGCTTTACTTACTGGTGCCGTTTGGGGCAAACCTATGTGGGGTGCTTGGTGGGTATGGGATGCCCGTTTAACGTCAGAATTAATTCTTCTATTTTTATACCTTGGGGTAATGGCGTTATATAACGCGTTTGATGATCAACGAACCGCTGCTCGTGCTGCGGGTATTCTTGCTATTGTTGGTGTGATTAATCTGCCAATCATTCACTTCTCTGTCGAATGGTGGAATACGCTTCATCAAGGTGCAAGTATTACAAAGTTTGATAAACCTTCGATTTCTTCAGATATGTTGTGGCCTTTACTATTAAATATCATAGGCTTTGCAACTTTCTTCGGTTCTGTGACTCTTATTCGTTTTAGGAATGAAATTTTAGCAAAAGAGAGTCATCGTCCTTGGGTTAGAGCATTGGTAGATACTAAATCTACCGTCTCTAAATAATGTAAGAGAAGGGAATTACTGTTATGCATTTTGAAACATTAAGTGATTTTTTTGCCATGGGTGGTTACGCCGCTTATGTATGGGGTGCTTTTGGCGCTACTTTTCTTTCTTTATTTTGGATTCTATTTTCTAGCCTTGGAAAACGACGCCAATTGTTAAAAGAAATTGAGCAAAGAATGGCAAGAGAAGAACGAATTAAAAAAGCAAAAACTATGGAGAATACATTATGAATCCAAGACGTAAAAAGCGCCTAGGGTTGATCCTTGCTCTAGTCCTAGGGGCGAGTGCAACGGTTGGGTTGATGCTTTATGCATTGAATCAAAATATGGATTTATTCTATACCCCAACAGAATTAGTGAATGGTAAGCCTGATGGAACAAAACCTGAAGTCGGCCAACGTTTACGTATCGGTGGTATGGTTGTTGTAGGATCGGTTAAACGTGATTCTCAGTCTTTAGAAGTTCGTTTTCAAGTTGAAGACATTGGCCCTAAAGTCACCGTTATTTATGATGGTATTCTTCCTGATTTATTCCGTGAAGGCCAAGGTATTGTCGCGCAAGGTGTTCTTGTTGATGCGACAACAGTTAAGGCTCATGAAGTATTAGCGAAACATGATGAAGAGTACATGCCGCCAGAGGTTGCAGAAGCGATGAAAAAAACGCACGAACCTCTTAAATACACAGAAGAACAAAAACAAGGAACTGGTCAATGATTCCAGAACTCGGTCATTTTGCGATGATTGCCTCATTAGGACTTGCTGTCCTATTGAGTATATTGCCTATGTACGGTGCAAGCCGTGGCAATAAAGCATTAATGCAAAGTGCAAGACCTCTCGCTTGGGGGATGTTCCTACTCCTCAGTTTATCATTTGGGATCTTAATGTGGGCATTCTACGTTAACGATTTCACTCTCCAATACGTCGCAAGTAACTCAAACAGTTTACTGCCTTGGTATTATCGTTTAACGGCGGTGTGGGGTGCTCATGAAGGTTCATTGCTTCTTTGGGTATTAATCCAAGCAGGTTGGACTGTGGCTGTAGCGACATTTAGTCGTGGAATGCCTCAAGAGTCTGTTGCTCGAGTATTGGCAGTGATGGGCTGGATTACCCTTGGTTTCTTATTGTTTATCATTTTAACATCGAACCCATTTTTACGTACTCTGCCATTTTTTCCAATTGATGGACGTGATTTAAACCCATTACTTCAAGATCCTGGGTTGATCATTCATCCACCAATGCTTTATATGGGCTACGTTGGTTTCTCTGTTGCGTTCTCATTTGCTATTGCATCATTAATGACGGGTCGATTAGATACTGCATGGGCTCGTTGGTCTCGTCCTTGGACGATTGCTGCATGGTCATTTCTAACCGTAGGTATCTCTCTAGGTTCGTGGTGGGCATATTATGAACTTGGCTGGGGTGGTTGGTGGTTCTGGGATCCAGTAGAAAACGCATCATTCATGCCTTGGCTTGTTGGTACCGCACTAATGCACTCATTAGCGGTAACCGAGAAACGTGGTACGTTTAAAGCTTGGACCGTTCTACTTGCAATATCAGCATTCTCATTAAGTTTATTAGGTACGTTCCTTGTTCGTTCTGGCATCTTGGTATCGGTTCATGCCTTTGCTTCTGATCCCGCTCGAGGCATGTTCATTCTTGCCTTCTTAGTGATGGTTATCGGTGGTTCATTACTGCTGTTTGCTTTAAAAGGTTCTTCAGTTCGTGTTCGTGGTAATTTTGCTCTCTTTTCTCGTGAAAATGCATTATTAGCCAATAATATTTTACTAATAACGGCTTTAGTTGTTGTTCTTGTTGGTACGTTATTACCCTTAGTACATAAGCAACTTGGTTTAGGTTCAGTCTCAATCGGTGCACCGTTCTTCGATATGCTATTTGCATGGTTGATGATCCCATTTGCATTCTTATTGGGTATCGGTCCTCTGATCCGTTGGAAGAAAGATAATTTAAATAGTCTTGTTAAACGTATGGTAATCACAGGAGCGGTAACCGTTCCTCTTGCTGCTGTAATGATGGTTATCTTTGCCGATAAGTTCCTATTTATGGCTTACCTAGGTTGGATGATGTCAATTTGGATCATTATTCTTCATGGTTTTGAAATGTATGAACGTGCAACTCACCGTCATACACTTGCTGTTGGTTTAACGAAACTTGGCCGCAGTCATTGGGCGATGGTATCTGCACATATCGGTCTTGCTATTACGATTATCGGTATTGCAATGGTACAAAACTACAGTATTGAAAAAGACGTACGTTTGGCACCTGGTGAGCACATTGAAATGAATGGCTACCAATTCTACTTTGCTGGCATTCGTGATACTGATGGCCCTAACTATGATGGTTATACCGCTGATTTTGATATTTCGTTAGATGGTAAAGCAATCAATACATTGCACGCTGAAAAACGTTTCTACGCAACGTCTGGAGCGATGATGACGGAAGCGGCGATTGACCGTGGCATTACTCGTGATCTATACATTGCAATGGGTGAGCGTTTAGATGACAACCGTTCATGGGCTGTACGTATTTACTACAAACCGTTTGTTCGTTGGATCTGGGCTGGTACTCTATTCATGGCATTAGGCGGTGTGTTAGCAATGTCTGATAAGCGTTACCGTTTCCGTAAAACATCGAAAAAACAGGAGGCATAATAATGAAGAAGTTTTTATTTGTGCCACTCGCTTTGTTTTTACTTTTAGTTGCCGTGTTTGCTACCCAATTAACGCGTAACTCAAATGGCGATGATCCAACAAAACTGGAATCAGTTTTAGTGGGTAAACCGGTACCTGAATTTCGCTTAGAAGATCTAGCGGAAAAAGGTAAGCTTTATGATCAAAGTATCTTTAAAGGCGAGCCTCTGCTTCTAAATGTATGGGCAACATGGTGTCCAACATGCTATGCAGAGCATCAATACCTTAATACGCTGGCAACTGAAGGCGTAAAAATTATTGGTATGAACTATAAAGATGAGCGAGCAGGAGCGGTTAAATGGCTTAAAGAATTAGGTAATCCATACTTAATTACGCTGTTTGATGGTGACGGCATGCTAGGAATGGATTTAGGTGTTTATGGTGCGCCTGAGACGTTCTTAATCGATAGTAATGGCATCGTTCGCTATCGTCACGTTGGTGATGTAAATGATCGTAATTGGAATGAGAAACTAAAACCAATGTACGATCAAC
Organism: Aliivibrio sp. SR45-2; assembly: GCF_963890165.1. NCBI lineage: Bacteria > Pseudomonadati > Pseudomonadota > Gammaproteobacteria > Vibrionales > Vibrionaceae > Aliivibrio > Aliivibrio sp. SR45-2. The sequence goes on from NZ_CAWPRC010000204.1 coordinate 7,496, forward strand.
TAGTTGCGGAGTCTAAATAATGAAGATGATATTACGTAAATTGAGTCTTCGTCTTGCTGCTATTCTTGCGTTGAGCTTTTTTGCTGCTCAAGCAAGTTATGCCACTATCGATTTGTATAAATTTGATTCACCAGAACAAGAACAGCAATTTAAAGAATTAGGGCAAACCTTGCGTTGCCCTAAATGTCAGAACAACAACATTGCTGATTCAAGTGCTGAGCTTGCTCAAGACATGCGCCACAAAGTGTATGAAATGACCAAGCAAGGTAAATCTGATGATGAGATCGTTTCTTATATGATTGATCGTTACGGTAATTTTGTTACTTATGATCCACCGCTAACTGCTGGTACGCTTGTTTTATGGTTAGGTCCATTGGCTGTATTAGTGTTTGGATTTGGTTTCATTGTACTTCGTAGCCGTAAAAGCAAAACCGTAACTGAAGACAATTCAGAAGAGTGGGATAACGAACATGAAGATCGTTTGAACGCATTACTAGATGACACTAAAGAAGATGGGAAGGTAAACAAATGAGTTTGTTTTGGATTTCAACCTTAGCCCTAATTTTTGTTGGTATCGCATTCATCGTTCTTCCGCTATGGAAAGCTAAAGCGCAAGATGATGATGCTCGCCGAGATGAATTGAACAAAGCGTTCTATAAAGATCGCTTACTAGAGTTAGAAGAAGAAGACGCTGAAGGTCTTGTGAACAACCAAGAAGAGTTGATCACAGAGCTTAAACAATCATTACTTGATGATATTCCAGCGCCAGAGAAAGCACAGCAAGACAGCATGGATGCAAAATTATTCATCTTGCCATCTATTCTTGTGTTTGTTGCTATTTCTTACGGTTTTTACTTTAAGTTCGGTAATATCGATAAAATTGAAAAATGGCATGAAGTTTCTGAACGTTTACCGGAGTTATCAAAACAATTGATGAATCCTGAAGGTGTTTCGTTAAGTGATTCTGAAATGATCGATTTAACGTTAGGACTTCGTACTAAATTGTATGAAGAACCAAACGATGCAATGGGTTGGTTGTTATTAGGTCGTATTGGTATGGCTAACCGAGATATTGATACTTCTGTCGGAGCAATGCAAAAAGCTTATAAGCTTAAGCCTGACGATGTTGAAATTAAATTGGGTTATGCGCAATCATTAATGCTTTCTGGTGACGATGCGAAAGCAGAGCAGTCGAAGACATTACTTCGTCAAGTTCTGCGTCAAGACTCAACCAATCTACGTGCATTATCATTATTAGCGTTCAGTGCGTTTGAGCGTCAAGATTATAAAGGTGCAGTATCTGCTTGGAAAGCGATGCAAATGCTGATTGGTCCTGATGATTCACGTTATGAAATGCTAGTACGCAGTATTGAACGAGCAAAATCTAAGATGAACCCAGAAGCGACTTTAGATAAGCAAGTTCCTATCACTGTGAATTTAGGCTCTAATGTGACGTTGCCTTCACAAGGTGTCGTGATTGTTTCAATTCACCCTGCTGATGGTTCTGCTATGCCTGTTGCAGCGGCTCGTATCCCACTCAGCCGTTTTCCTCTGAAAATCATGATGTCAGATGACAATAATATGATTGAACAGCGTAAGCTGTCGGATATGCCTGATTTTATCGTTCGTGCACGTATTGACCAAGATGGCAATGTGTCTACGAAAGAAGGAGATTGGTATGGTGAGAGCGCAGTCAGCACATTAGGAAAGAATGTGTCGCTTGATATTGATAAGCAATACTAATACCTTTTAACAAATGTCATACTATGACGGGCAGAAGCATTGAGCTTCTGCCCGTTTTTTTTATGACTATAATTGTATAACTATAATAATAAATAAAGAGTACAACCGAGCAAGTTACTCGTTCAGTTAGTCTCAGTAGGTTAAAGGTGTGTTGTGTATAAAAAAATATGTTTTCCTTGGGTACTACTTTTTGTGATCACGGGGTGTTCTCAAACACCTGAGTCGAGTGATCCTGAAATAGAAACCAATGAAGCTGTCGAAGTTGAATACGATGACTCGCATGATGGTGACCCAATTGAAGGGTTTAACCGAGTTATGTGGGATCTTAACTATAATATTTTAGACCCTTACTTAGTTCGTCCGGTATCTATTGCCTATGTTGATTATACGCCAAGCCCAATTCGAATCGGGATCGCAAATTTCTTAGCGAACTTAGATGAACCCTCAAGCATGGTGAATAATTTGATTATGGGGAATGGTGAGCAAGCAATGGTGAATTTCAATCGATTTTGGTTGAACACAACACTAGGTCTTGTTGGACTTATTGATATTGCCAGTGCCGCTGAGATTCAAAAACCAGACAGTCGTTCTTTTGGGGATGCATTAGGTTATTATGGTGTCGGTAACGGGCCTTACTTTATGTTACCTGGTTATGGTCCATGGACATTGCGTGAAGCCGGGGATTTTGTTGATGGCTTATACATGCCGTTATCGTATTTAAACTTTTGGCAAGGTTTAGGTAAATGGGGATTAGAAGGCATGGAGTCACGAGTTGGTTTAATATCTCAAGAGCCAATGTTAGAAGCATCCCCCGATCCCTACGTATTAACCCGCGATGTTTATTTACAAAGACAAGATTTTAAAGCTGAAATAGAACCAGAAAGTGATAGTAATTCAGAAGAAGACTTAGATGATTTCTTAGACGAAATTGATGAGTAATTGATCTATTCAGAGTTCAG
>NZ_CAWPRC010000205.1:0-104831 GCF_963890165.1 Aliivibrio sp. SR45-2
AGTGCGATTTCAATATCACGGCTTGAGTTTTCAGCTAAACCTTCTACTTTAAGCGTGGTGCTTTGCAGTGTTTCGCCTTCAGCACGGATCTCTGCGGTAATGGTGTAGTCATCAAGATTTGAGAACCACAGTTTGTTATCTACCGTGAAAATGCCGTTTGCTGCGTCTTTCGCTTGGATTTTAACTGGCGCGATAACTTGTTTGTACTCTTTCAGGCCTGGACCTGGAGTTTGATCTGAGTAAACTAAGCCATCCATACAGAAGTTGTAGTTGTTTGGATAATCGCCGTAATCGCCACCGTATTTTAAGAACTCAGTGCCGTTTTCATCTTTAGCTAGGATGCCGTGATCACACCATTCCCAAACATAATGTCCTTGAATAGAGTCATGCTTGTAGAACACGTTTTGGTATTCAGTTAACCCACCTGGGCCGTTACCCATTGCGTGTGCGTATTCACAAATGATGCGTGGTTTATTATGAGGGTGCTCACCAAAGGCATTCATTAGTTGAGCACGAGAGTACATAGTACTGATGATATCAACCACTTCTGCATCACGGTCTTCTTCGTAATGAACTAGGCGTGTGTCATCAATCGCTTTTGCAGCATCGTACATTGATTTGATATTACAGCCGTAACCCGATTCATTACCCAGTGACCACATGATGATTGATGCGTGGTTCTTTTGAGCGTGAATATGGCGCTCAATACGTTCAACAAATACGTGTTCCCATGCAGGATCATTGGTGATGCGGCTTAAATCTCCAACGTTAGCAAAGCCGTGTGTTTCTACATCGGTTTCACCCATAACAAATAAGCCGTATACATCACACAGTTCATAGAAACGAGGATCGTTAGGGTAGTGAGCAGTACGTACAGAGTTAATGTTGTGTTGCTTCATCAATACGATGTCTTTCTCAACACGATCCATACCTACAGCACGACCTTTTAAGTGGTCGTTATCGTGACGGTTTACGCCATGCAGCATTACGTATTTGTTGTTGATGTAGAACAGGCCATCACGCACTTTAATGTCGCGGAAACCAACGCGGTTTGGGATGATTTCTAGTGTTTTACCGTTTTCATCTTTTAGAGTCAGAACCAATTGGTATAGGTAAGGATTTTCTGCCGTCCAATGCGTTGGGTTTTCCATATCAATCTTGATATCGACACTATGGTTCGCATCAAAAGAAAGCGAATTTACAGAACCTTCAGAAATGGCAGTCTTACCGTCAAACAGTGCATACTCAAGTGAATAGTTAGAGATTGAGCTGTTTGTTAGGTTTTCTAATTCAGCTTTACAAGACAATGTAGCACTTTGATAGTTTTCATCAAAATCAGTGCGAATAGTAATGTCTTGAACATGAACTTGCTCTTTACCAACTAGGTAAACGTCACGGAAGATACCGCCTGTCCACCACATATCTTGGTCTTCAATATAGGTTGAATCAGCCCATTGCATTACACGAACAGAAAGCAGGTTTTCACCTTGTTGTGCAAATTCAGAGATATCAAATTCAGCAGTTAAACGACTGCCTTTACTAAAACCAACGTAGTTACCGTTTACGTACACTTCAAAGTAAGTTTCTACGCCATCAAATTTGATAATAGTTTGTTTGTCGTTCCACGTTTCGCCTAGAGTGAATGTACGTTGGTAAGCGCCTGTTGGATTATCACTTGGTACAAAAGGAACATCGATAGGGAAAGGAAAACCTTCATCTGTGTATTGAAGATCGCCATGACCTTCCATTTGCCACATGTTAGGAACAGTAATATTGCCCCAATCGCTCATGTGATCAGAGTAGAACTCGTCAGGTACAAGCAGTGGGTTAGTGAAGAAGTTGAAAGTCCATTGGCCACTTAATAGTTGGTAGTGGCTGCTTAATTCACGTTGGAATGTCTTTGCAGTTTGAACTGAGTCGTATGAGAAGAAGTAAGCGCGTGGTGCCATGCGGTTCTCATTTAAACGGAAGAAGTTTTCCCAATTGTTCACGTGTAGCCTCCCGGTCGATGCCGATAGTTCTTATAAATAGGTAATAAATCAATCTCTGGTAAAAGATATTAACTAAAGTTTTAGTAAAACAAATCGGTAAATTGTTTTACTTTTAACTTGGTCACATAATGAACTGAGCTTTGTGAGCTTGGTAACGTTAATCTGAGTTGTAGAAACAATTCATTAACTTTAATTGATTAATAAATAGATAAAATAAGTGTGAAGTGATGCGGTATTGTGCAGGAATAGAAAAGAGTAGGGTAATTCGTTAAAATTTAGATGTAAAAAAAGCAACGTATCAACGCTGCTTTTATAAAAGTGAATCAGTGTATTTGTAATTTATTTTTTAGTGGTATCACGTAAACGTAACTTACTAGGAATATACGCTCTGATTGGGATGACTCGTTCATCACGGCGACGTTCTATCAATAAGTTAACGCCTTGGCTTCCCATTAATTCTGAATGAATGCGAACGGTAGAGAGAGAAGGGAAGGTAAACTTCGCTGTCGGAATATCATTCACACTGATTAACGCGATGTCTTCAGGAATACGTAAGCCTTTCTCATGAATTGCACGCAACACACCAATAGCGATTGAATCTGAGGCAATAAATAACGCACTTGGGTGATCGGTTTCTAACATGATTTTTGCAAGCTTATAGCCTGATGAGCTTGAAAATGCACCACGATATAAATCAGATTCAGATACTACGCCTTTTAATTGGCCGTATTCAGTAAAGACTTCTTCTCGAATATCAGAGCAATCAATATCATCTTGCCCACCAATAAAGCCAATGCGATCGTAGCCTTGATTGATAAAGTAGTTGATCACTTCTTTACTGATCCTTGTTAGATCAATATCAACAGAATCAAACTCTTGGTCGTGATCAGTGTAATCAATATAAACAATATTATTGCAGATCTTTTGAATCTCTTTCAGCTGCTTTTTATTTTGGCGGCCAACGAGTAAAATACCATCAACGTTATGGTTTTTAATATCAAGATTACTTTCATAGCTATTGGTTAATGCGATATCAAATTTATCACATTGGGTTTCAATACCATGACGTATAGCGAGGTAGTAGGGGTCATTTACTTCTGTTTCTTGCTTATAATTATAAAGCGCTAAAAAGTGAAGATTCTCTTGTACTTGTTTTGGCAATGCGGCTGCTAGTTTTCTGGTGCTGCTGGTCTTGTACTCTAGCTTTTCTGCAATTTCAAAAATACGTCGTCTGGTTTCTTCTTTTACGCTTAGCGTTGGATCTTCATTTAATACACGAGATACTGTCGCCAATGAAACTCCAGCTTCGTTGGCTATTTCCTTTAACGTTGCCATTCATCCTCCAGCCATAACGTTTTTAATCTATTACTTCTCATAGTACTGAATTAGCACTTACTACGATACTAAAATTATCATGAATTTAGTAAAACTTTTATTATATGAGAGACAAAGTCATCGTATGTTATCGAAGACCCGCTGAGTTAGTCTCCTTTTTAGTTAACTGATTAATATATTGTTGCTATAGCGTGTATTTAATCCATTTTTTTGCTCGCCAGCGATAAGCCATAATCAATCCTCTAAACCACTCATCCATCGCAACGGCAAGCCAGGCACCTAATACGCCATAACCCCAATGTATACCTAAGAAATAACTCATTACAACACCGATGCCCCACATACTCAGTATCCCCATCTGAACAGGGAATTTAATGTCTCCTGTCGCTTTTAAGGCAGAAATAAAGATGAGATTAAATACACGGCCTGCCTCAAGCAGTATTGAGCCTGTAATTAAGCTTGCAACCAAAAGAATAACCTCAGGATCTTGGGTAAATACATCAATGATCTCGAACCGGAAAAGATAAATCATGATCGTTATCAGTAAAGAGGCAATAAAGCTGACGACAAAGTATTTTTGTACTTTCAAGGTGATGTCATCTATCCATCCTTTGCCGACAAAATAGCCAGTCTGAATTTGACTGGCTTGGCCGATAGAAAGAGCAAAGGCAAAAGAAATACGCGCAATATTCTGTGCGTAAGTGAAGGCAGTTAATGACGCGGTACCCATTTGAACGATAAAGAATACAATCGCCATTTGCGCCATATTATAAGAAAGCACTTCGCCTGAGTTCATTGCACCAATGGTTAATATTTTTTTGTATATTGCTTTTGGTACGTCACGATACTGGACTAATGGTAAGGTAATTTCTTTTTTTCGCAGCACAACTAAAAATAATAAGGTGCCGATGCATTGACTAAATACGGTTGAGATAGCAACACCAGCAACGCCATAAACAGGCAGTCCAAAAGGTTGGTACAAAGCACAGTAATTGCCGATGATATTAATCGCGCCAGCAATGAGGTTAATGACCATTGGGGATTTTGCGTATCCGTGGCTACGTAGAATTGTCGAGAATACAATACCAATGGTGATAGAGAAGGTGAATGCCCCGCTAATCAGTAAGTATTCGGTTGCGTACTGTTCTACTTGGGCTTCTAAATTATACAGAGGGATCAAATACTCAGCACCGACTACGGCAAACAAGCTGAGAAATAGCCCGACAATAATAGCCAGAAACACACTGGCAATGCCTACATGGACTACGTCGTCATAACGACCTGCACCATTGTATTGAGAGATTAATATGCCAGTGCCGCTGCTGACCATGCTAGAGACTACGATTAGGAAAAAGGATATTTGAGAAATAACCCCAACCGCAGAAACAGCGTGATCAGAATAACTAGATAGCATGAAAACATCACTGGTATTAATGGCAGTGCGAAGTAGTGTTTCAATGAATATTGGCCAAGTTAAGGCAATAATATTCATTCTTTTATTCATTGTAGCTTCGGTTCTTGGCATGGAAATACGCTCTAAATAAGAAAGCGATTAAAAATAATGACATGCCGAGGGGTCAGCATGCCATGAAAAGTGATTCAGGTTTATAAGTAACGGTTGAGATTACCGATTCTACTTAATTTGGTTATTGTGATTTTTGATATAAAAGCCCAATAGGAGCAATAGCTTGATTAAATAGTCGTTTTCTTTGTGCTAAAAAAAGTTCAGCCGTCGCAATTGCATCGACTAAGGCATGGTGAGCAGGGTAGTTAGGCAGTTTATATTGACGTCTAAGAGAGAATAAACGGAAATCTCTTTGATAGCGATTATGCTGAATTGTATTTTGCTCAATTCTCAACGTGTCTAACCAAATTATGGGTAGGGTTGGAAGTTGGTGTGACAGAAAAAATTGCTTTAAAAAACGCTGTTCTATTGTGGCACCATGAACAATTAAAATACTGTTTGGAAGGCTGGTAAAGAACCATTCCATTGCCTTTTCAATTGATATACCTGTCTTTTGCTGTTCAGGTAGTATGTGATGCAACGAACGAGCGGTATGATCTACCTCTGGATGTTCAGACCGCGAGCTTTCTATTGTTGGTTCATTGATAATGTAATGTTGAGCACTGCTAAGTTTAATTGTATTTTTAATAATATGAACCCAGCCGATACTGACAATATGGTCGCTTTCAGGGTTAAGCCCTGAGGTTTCAAAATCTACGACAGTAAAGGTCATGTTATTACTGTCTTCTTTTGGGCTTGGATAAGGAGATTTAAGTAAAACGTGTAAGTAGTTAGGCAATGTTGGACCTTGGGTAACAATTGCTTGTCTCTGTTCTTCTAAACGCGTTAATGGGTGGCGGTTAGAAAAAAGATCCATCATATGGTTAATTATGTTTTTACGCTCTAATGAGTTGTCTAACATTTTTACACACCAAACTTCATTTTCATTAATTCTTGAAAGGTTGACACAATACGGAACGCATCTTTTATATGCTGACGTTCAAAACTACCAAATAAATCTGGCTGCAATTGGTTATCAATGGGTTTTTCATTTTGTATCGCTTGTAATTGGTGCTGAAATCTCAGGCGATTAACGTAATTATAGGTTTCACTGAGATCTTGGTAAGTGACATCATTTAACACGTTATTCTCATGCAAGAACGCCATTCGCTCACTCGTGTTTAGTGCTGTTCCTCCTTCCATTAATGAATGAATACGAATGAAATCGACCATGCAAGAAATAGCGGCTTTTTTGATATTTAATACTTTATTATTATTGCCGTCCTTTTCTAATACCAAGTTTTTAAATATCCCCAGTGGTGGACGCGTTCTCAAGGTATTACGAAGCATTGCGATAGTGAGCGACATATTTTTACTTACCAATTCATGACGGCAAGCATCGACGTTCTCAAATAGGTCGTCATCACCATAAACCGGACGAATTTCTAAAAATACATTTAGATTAAGCAATAAATCGTATTCAGGATTAGTACTCCATTTACGATAATATTCCTGCCAGATGTGCGCTTTTTGGCACCATTTTGGTGTTGCTGCCATAAAGCGACCAGTACATAAGCTGTAATTTAATTCAGAAAGCGCTTTACATACGTACATTGCAAAGTGATTGAAGTAAATCCTATCAGATCCCGTAGCATCGTCTGCAAGGATGATTGCATTATCTTGATCTGAGGCTAAGTGAACTTCATTTCGAGCATGAGAGCCTGCAACTATCCAAGTAAACTTACAAGGTGGTTGACCGAATTGTTTGATCGCGAGTTCGATTAATCGATAAGTGAAGGCATCGTAAATCATACTCAGAACTTGTCCGATGATGGTTGGTGATGCGTTACTCCCCATCATGCTTTGAAATACGGCACTGCGCTGCTTAGATAAATCGATTAAAGCTGCAATCGAGTCAGCGTGACGAATTTTATCAAGTAAGAAAATAGATTGAACGCTATCGTTTTGAATTAAATGCTGCGGAGTGATAAATCCTGTGACTTGTTTTTGATTATTGAGTACAGGAATGTTTTGAATATTGTGCTTCATCATTAAATGAACGGCACTCATTACTAGCTCATCTTCATACACAGTATGGATATCTTTAGTCATGATAGAACTGATGGGTTCATGCACGTTTTTGGCTTGAGCAACAACGCGCTTAGTCATGTCTTTATCAGTAATCATTCCTATTAAAATTCTGTTTTCATCCACGATAAACGCGCAAGAAACCCCAATAACATTGCGCATTTGATGGGCGACTTCTTGAATCGTATCCGTTGGAAATACGATAGCTATTTTAGGATCTGCAATATCACTATTAGGACGAAGATAGTTTTGATGGGTATGTTGGTCACTGTCTTGTTTAGCATCTTGTGCTCGTAAGCGTGTTTTTAAACTTAGAGCAAGAGATGAAGTGACCTGAGGATAGGCATCAACAGAGGCCATCAATGACGCGTAATCAAAACGATAAAGAAGTGTGTTCTCTAAAGCAAAAATAGAGTAGCCAAATTCTGAGTCATTTTGTTGTAGGTTAAAACCAAAAATATCTTCTTCCCCTAATTTGGCTCGTAGTGTTCCATCAAGGTTATTCTGCTGCATAACGCCCGTTCGAATAATATAAAGATAGGTAGAATTATCGTCATTTGTGATGGTTTCTTCAGGACCAAGTAATAATATATCGACAGTTTGAGCGATGTCATTGAGCGCAGTGGAAGGCAATAAGTTAAAAGGATAAATTGTTTGTAAGAAGGAAACAATGTTAGGGAGGAGTTCATTATTCATAGTGGTTACACCTTCTTATTTATTCATTATGATTGTTAATTACACTTTATTTTAACCAAGTATTGAAGGCTATTCATAGTAATTACAAGGTTCAGATGATTACTATGAATAGCCTCATCACACGATGAGGCTAGAGAAGATTACCAGAATACTGAATACAGCACTGCAAGAATAATCACAACTACATAGGCTGCAATATTAAAGCTGCGCTCAGTGGTAAACATTGAAGAATCTAATGCGATAGCTTTAGGGTCATCATCATTTTCAGAAGAGCTCAAACTGGTAAATGCGATCACTGCCATTGTAAACAGTAGCGTGTAAAGCATTTGGTCCATGAAAGGCATATTCAACGGCATAAACTTCAAGAATAGCGCAAATGGGATAGATACAATCACACCAATAACTGCACCTTTACTGTTGGTTTTTTTCCAAAATAGGCCAAGTAAGAACACAGCTAAGATACCTGGGCTAACTAAACCTGTGTATTCTTGAATATATTGGAATGCTTGACCAAGATTGCTTAGCAGTGGTGCTATTAAACAAGCAATGACCAATGCAACAACGGCAGAAATACGGCCAACATTTACTAATTTATGATCACCGGCTTTTGGTCCAATAAATTCTTTGTAAATATCCATAGTGAAAATAGTGGCAGTTGAGTTCAGCATTGAAGCCAACGATGAAACAATGGCAGCAGCTAGCGCTGCAAATACGATACCTTTAAAGCCAGCAGGTAGGAATTGAGTTAGCCAAGGGTAGGCTTTATCTGCATGAGCAAGAGAGGGAACGTTAACCGTTGCTATATTTCCAAGTTGGGACATAAGCTCTGGTGAAGTAGTGATGACATAGGCGGCAATGCCTGGAACAACAACAAGGAAAGGTACAATTAGCTTTAAGAAAGCGGCAAATATAATGCCTTTTTGTGCTTCAGCAATTGATTTCGCAGCTAAGGTTCGTTGAATTATGTATTGGTTGAAGCCCCAGTAATACAAGTTTGCTACCCATAAACCACCAATGAGAACTGCGATACCCGGTAAATTTATATATTGAGGATTACTTTGGTCTAGAATCATCTCAAAGTGTTCAGGTGCTGCCGCTGCCATTTTAGACAATCCACTGAGCCAACCATCATCGCCACCAATAAAGTCAACTGCCATATAGGTAGTTAGCAGTCCGCCTAGAATAAGGAAGAATACTTGGATGACATCCGTCCAAACTACGGCAGATAAGCCACCGTAAATTGAATAAGCTAATGCAAAAACCGCTAACCCGATAATGGAATACATTAGTGGAATACCAAGGATTGTTTGTAAGGCAAGTCCGCCCAAGTATAAAACAGAGGTTAAGTTTACAAAGACATACAAGCCAATCCAGAATATAGCCAAAATGGTTTTTAAGTTTTTGTTAAAGCGTTTTTCAACAAACTCTGGAATGGTATAGATACCTTTATCAATAAATATAGGCAAAAAGTATTTACCAACAATAATTAAAGTAATTGCTGCCATCCATTCATACGAAGCAATCGCTAAACCAATCGAGAAACCTGACCCTGACATACCAATAAACTGTTCTGCTGAAATATTGGCTGCAATTAGTGACGAGCCTACTGCCCACCAAGGCAGAGATTTTCCTGCGAGGAAATAATCCTCAGTACTTTTTTTAGTGCCTTTTTTATCTCTGGAAACCCAGAGTCCCACACCAATGATGATTGCTACATAGAGAGCAAAAACAATGATATCTACAGCACCTAATCCATTTTCTACATGAGACATAGCATTAAACCTACCATTTGTTATTTTCGTTTGGATCTGGATTGTAAACGTTTACAATTTGAGCTGTGGTGATAAATGTCACAAATTGTTACATATGATTTTTATTTTAAACCTAGGAAGTAAATGACTATTTTTTTGTATTTTCGCTATTATTTACGATTCAGTGTAAACGTTTACATTTTTTGAAAGTGATCACGATATTGTTTTAAATTCGCTGATAAACTTTACTAAAATTCAGTAGGAAGGTTTAACCATGAAAGTATTAGTAACCGGCGGAATGGGCTACATCGGCAGCCATACCTGTATCCAAATGATCGAAGCTGGCATTGAGCCGATTATTCTTGATAACTTAGGAAACAGCAAAGTGGCGGTGCTTGATCGTATTGAAGAGTTAACTCAAGTTCGTCCTGTCTTTTACCAAGGTGACATTCGTGATGAAGCTGTTCTTGATGGTATTTTTGCAGAGCATACTATTTCATCGGTTATTCACTTTGCCGGTTTAAAAGCCGTGGGTGAGTCTGTTGCAAAACCTCTAGAGTATTATGACAACAATGTTAATGGCTCATTGGTGTTGGTTCGCTCAATGCGAAAAGCGAATGTGAAAAGTATTGTATTTAGCTCATCTGCAACGGTTTATGGCGACCCTGCGATTGTGCCTATTACAGAGAACTCTCCAACAGGGGCAACAACCAATCCTTATGGTCGCAGTAAATACATGGTTGAAGAGTGTTTTTCAGATTTGTTTGATGCAGAGAACGATTGGAGCATTACCTTACTTCGCTATTTCAATCCAGTAGGCGCACATCCATCAGGCACTATGGGTGAAGATCCGCAAGGCATTCCAAATAACTTAATGCCATTTATTGCACAAGTGGCTGTTGGTCGTCGTGAATCACTATCTGTATTTGGTAATGATTACCCAACCCCAGATGGCACAGGCGTTCGTGATTATATTCATGTGATGGATTTGGCGGACGGACACATTGCCGCACTAAAAACCGTGGGTGAAAAATCAGGGCTTCATATTTACAACTTAGGTACGGGTAAAGGGTCAAGTGTTTTAGAAATGGTTGAGGCGTTTGCACAAGCATCGGGTAAACCAGTTCCTTATACGTTGTGTCCTCGTCGTGCGGGTGACATTGCAGAGTGTTGGGCAAGCACAGAAAAAGCAGAGAAAGAATTAGGCTGGAAAGCGACTCGAAACGTCATGGAAATGAGCGCAGATACATGGCGCTGGCAGTCAAATAATCCAAAGGGTTATTGAGAGAGCCAAGGTTTCAGGAAGGAGAATTATAAGATAGCCCTTCCTTGAATTAGCTAATCACTTTTAAAGAATTGAGTATGAAAATCATGTCAAATGTTGAATTTAACCCAGTAGATCATCCGCATCGCCGTTATAACCCATTAACGGGACAGTGGATTTTAGTCTCACCGCACCGAGCTAAACGTCCGTGGAGTGGTCAAGATGAAAAACCATCAACGGCTGAGTTACCGCAATACGATAAAGGCTGTTTCTTATGCCCAACCAATGATCGTATTTCAGGTGATACGAATCCTGATTACAAAGGCACTTACGTATTCAGTAATGATTTTGCTGCACTGATGACGGATTCACCAGAAGCGCCAAAGTCAACAAATCCCTTATTTAGAACTGAGGGCGTTCGTGGGTTAAGTCGTGTGATTTGTTTTTCGCCAGATCACAGCAAAACCTTACCAGAGCTGCCAGTTGGTCAAATTCGTAATGTGATTGAAACGTGGAATGACCAAATTGAAGAGCTAGGTAAAGAGTACGTTTGGGTTCAAGCGTTTGAAAACAAAGGTGAGACAATGGGTTGCTCTCAACCGCACCCACACGGCCAAGTATGGGCAAACAGCTTTTTACCCAACGAAATTGAGCGCAAAGAAAAACACTTAAAAGAATATTATCAAGAACACGGCTCAAATCTATTGGTTGATTATGTTGAATCAGAATTAAACGATGGCGAGCGTACGGTTGTAGAAACAGAACACTGGATAGCGGTGGTTCCTTATTGGGCTGCATGGCCATTTGAAACCATGCTATTACCAAAAACACACATTCGTCGTATGAGTGAGTTAACAGATGAACAACGTGATGACTTGGCGTTGGCGATTAAAAAACTAACCAGTCGTTATGACAATCTATTCCAGTGTTCATTCCCATATTCAATGGGTTGGCATTACGCGCCTTTCTTTGAAGAAGGCACTGATATTGAACACTGGCAATTACATGCACTGTTTTATCCGCCACTGCTTCGCTCTGCATCGGTTCGTAAATTTATGGTGGGCTACGAAATGTTAGCCGAAAGCCAACGTGATTTAACCGCAGAGCAAGCCGCACAAAAACTGCGTGATGTGAGCGATGTGCATTATAAGGATTAGGGACTAGAGCAGGGCGCTTGCGACCGACCTGAAACCTAAAAATAGAATTCCCTACACAATTTGAGAACAAGATTATGACAAACCTAATTCAAAACGTAAAAGACGCATTCAATTTAGTACTTTCTTATGCACCAACACACATTATTCAAGCGCCGGGTCGTGTGAACTTAATTGGTGAGCACACCGATTATAACGACGGTTTCGTATTACCTTGTGCGATTAATTATCAAACGGTAGTGGCAGCAGCAAAACGTGATGACAACATCGTTCGTGTCGTGTCGGTTGATTACGGTAATGAAACCGACGAGTTTGATATCACTCAAGAGATTACCTTTCAAGAAAACAAAATGTGGGCGAACTACATTCGTGGCGTAGTTAAATGCTTAATTGGGCGTGGTTTTGAATTCAAAGGCGCAGACATTTCAGTATCAGGAAATGTTCCTCAAGGTGCTGGTCTTAGTTCATCAGCCGCGTTAGAAGTGGTTATCGGTCAAACGTTTAAAGAGCTATATAACTTAAACATTAGCCAAGCAGAAATTGCCCTAAATGGTCAGCAAGCCGAGAACGAATTTGTGGGTTGTAACTGCGGCATTATGGATCAGATGGTTTCAGCAGAAGGTAACGAAAATCACGCGATGTTACTGGATTGTCGCTCATTAGAAACAACAGCGGTAGCAATGCCAGAAAACATGTCAGTGGTTATTATTAACTCAAACAAAAAACGTGGCTTGGTTGATTCAGAATACAACACCCGCCGTGAGCAGTGTGAAGAAGCAGCCCGTATTTTTGGTGTAAAAGCCCTGCGTGATGTGTCGATTGACATGTTTAATGCCAAAGCGCATGAGTTGGATGAAATGGTCGCAAAACGTGCGCGTCATGTCATTACTGAAAATGATCGCACCGAAGAGGCCGCAAAAGTGTTAGCGTCAGGTGATATGAAACGCATGGCTGTATTGATGGCAGAATCCCATGCCTCTATGCGTGATGATTTTGAAATCACCGTAAAAGAAGTTGACGCTTTAGTCGATATCGTGAAAAACGTGATTGGTGAGAATGGCGGCGTTCGCATGACAGGTGGTGGTTTTGGTGGCTGTATTGTTGCTTTAGTGCCACCAACATTGGTTAATGACGTAAAAGCGGCAGTTGAAGAATTGTACGAATCGGCAACTGGCTTAAAAGAATCTATTTATGTGTGCCAAGCAAAAAATGGCGCAGGTCTGGTTGAAAAACACTAAAGGACAAAACATGACAGAACAATCAACATTGTTCGAAACCATGACACAGGAGGCGGCCAGAGATGGTCGCCTTGCTCAGTTATTCGAACTTAAAAATAAAAACGGAATGCGTGCCGTGTTTATGGATGTTGGCGCAACGTGGTTAAGCTGCAAAGTGCCAGTAAAAGGTCAACTACGCGAAGTATTGCTTGGTCAATCATCAATGGCTGATTTTGATAAACAACAAAGTTACATGGGCGTTACCGTTGGTCGCTATGCGAATCGAATCGCTAATGGTAAGTTTAAAATTGATGGAACTAAATACCAAGTAGATACAAATCAAGCAGGTAATACACTTCATGGTGGTACAGAAGGCTTTAATCAACGACGTTGGTCAGTGATTGAAGAAACCCCGAATAGTGTTGAATTTAACCTAGTATCTCCCGATGGCGATCAAGGGTTTCCTGGTGAATTAACCGTTAACGTAAAATACCTGCTCACTGACGATAATGAAGTTGTGATCCGTTATAACGGCAGCACCACTAAATCAACGCCGATTAACTTAACCAATCATGCGTATTTTAATTTGCTTGGTGCAGACAGTGAATATCTCGCTCTTGATCATATCTTAAGTATCAATGCCAGTGAGTATGTTCCAACAACAGACGTTGGCATACCAAAAGGGTTATGGAAAAAAGTAAAAGATACCAATTTTGATTTTACTGATCCAAAAGTGATCTCCCAAGATTTCATGCTCGATAAAGATCAAGAAAAAGCCAAAGGTTACGATCACTCATTTGTGCTTGATAAAACCTGTGCAAAAGGGGAGTGTGCCGCAAGCTTAACGTCTCCAGATAGCTTAGTTACTCTGCATGTATTGACGACAAAGCCTGCAATGCAATTGTATACAGGAAATTGGCTAGCAGGAACCCCGAATCGAGTAGGTGGGGAATACCAAGATTACTCAGGGGTAGCATTGGAAACGCAGTTTTTACCCGATGTGCTTAATCACCCTGAATGGCCGCAACCAAGTGCCCTTTTATTTCCTAGTGAAACGTATCAGCACGAGACTCGTTACCAGTTTATTGTGTAATAAAATTATCACTTATTCGTCATCTTCCCTAGCTATTACTTTGCTAGGGATTTTTCGATCAAAAAATTAATGAGGCTTAGATCATAATTAGACATGCTTTTTTATGACAAAATGCCTATGCTGATTATAGTTAATAACTATACAGATAAACTAGGTGCTGGATTTTTTATGAGTAAAGATATGTCACTAAAGAAGAAAAGCATTCTTGCATTGGGTTGTTATGTTTGTTTTTTAATTGCGATTATCGGTAGTATTACTTACTACGTTGTCGAACCGCCGATCCGCCAGAATCTAGAAAATAACCTTGATTTAAGAACGCAGTTACTGGCTAGAGAAATAGAAGACCCCTTAAATCACTCTATTTCGACGATGCATGCCTTGGTTGGTGTGGCGGTTAGTGGGTATTCCCCCAATATCATTCAAAACATGGTCTCCTCAGTGTTTAAAGAAAGTGATGACATTATCATTAGCGGTGGTATATGGCCTGAACCCAACACACTCATTCCTTCTCAGCGTTTAGCTAGTGTATTCTTCTCACGAAGCGATGATGGCAAGGTTACGTTAATTAATGATTACAACACTCCTAGTGCTTCTCCTTATCAAAACGAATCTTGGTACACGTCAGTCGCTCATGAAAATAGCCGCAATATTGAGTTTTCTTGGTCAGAAGTTTATATCGACCCATTTACTAAGCAAAAGATGATCACCGCTTCTCAGCCCTATTTCGATGACGGTAAATTTGCGGGTGTTGCGACGATTGATATTTCATTAAAAGGCTTAATTGGTGTTATTGAATCTCAAGCTGAAAAGCATGAGCTAGGTATTATCATTCATAATGACGATACGACTATCGCAGAGTATAAATTCAACATACAAGAGAATATGTACATTGTTAAGCACATGATGAATGAGCTTAATTGGAAAATACAGGTTGTAAATTCTTATCACACTGTTGCCGATGAAGTGTTTGCTCAAATTATTCGAGTTGAACTGAGTATTGTGCCGATCTTATTGCTGTGTGTGATTATTGGTTATTATGTAATTAACCGCGGTCTGATTAATCCTATTATTTTAATCTCAAATCAAATTAATGAAACGGGTTCGAAAGAACATATTAATATTGATTACACTTCTAAAGATGAAATTGGTCATTTGATTTCATCTTTTAATAAGAAAACAGAATTCCTTGAAATAGAGAAAGTCAAAGCGGAATCCTCAACCAAAGCGAAAAGTTCTTTCTTAGCGAATATGTCTCATGAAATACGAACGCCGTTAAATGGCATTATCGGTATGTCTGATATTTTAGCGGATACGGATTTGAATCCAGTTCAAACAGAGTATTTGCATACCATTGATACATCTTCGCAAACTTTACTGTTATTAATTAACGATATTCTTGATTTATCTAAAATAGAATCCGGCAATCTTGTGCTTGTTCCACAAGAGTCTAATGTAGCAGAAGTGGCTTACGACACGTTAACCGTAGTATTAGGTAAAGCGTCAGATAAAGGGCTTTCCCTGCAAATTGAGTTGGCACAAAACCTTCCTGAATTGGTGATGTTAGATGAACATCGATTACGTCAGGTTCTGATGAATCTCATGTCTAACGCGGTTAAATTCACGAAAAATGGGGCGGTAATTCTCTCTATTAATTATGAAGAACGTGGAAACTCTCGTGGGGCCTTATTGTTCTCTGTAAAAGATACGGGCATTGGTATTAGTAAAGACAAATTAAAACAAGTGTTTGAACCTTTCATTCAAGAAGACAGTTCTATCACTCGTCAATTTGGCGGTACAGGACTAGGGTTAGCTATTTGTCGTCAATTGGTTGAGCTATTAGGCGGTGAAATTAAGTTGGATTCAGAAAAAGGATTCGGCAGTAAATTCTATTTTATGCTTGATGTTGAGGTGGTTGAATCGACCACTGAAAAATTGAATGAATGCAGTGGAACTACGTGCTTAATTGTGGGTAATAATAAAAATTATGCGTCTCAGTTAAATAGAGAATGCACGAAATTAGGATTACTAACGACGATAGCCGCAAGTAATGATGATATCGAAACACAAGCGGCTCGCTACGATGTGGTTATGTATTGCCAACACGCGCTTACGCCAACGCTTGATGATGTGAAGAAAATGAACGAGATGCATCGTCGTCCGGTCTTAGTTATTTGTAGAAAACAAGAAGATGAAAAGGTCGACTTCAATCATTCGATTGATGGGTTAGTCATGTATCCTTTGCTTGGTAAGCGATTTAGTAAAGTCATGACCCAAGCATTAAAAACGGCGAAACTTAAACAGCAAGAAAGTGAAGAAGGGCAGATAGAAGATGCGTCTTCGATTGATTTAGTGGCAGAGCAAAGCAACGTTGTAGAGCAAAAAATCATACTTGTTGTAGAAGATAACTTAATTAACCAAAAAGTGGCGTCGTTGTTACTGAAAAAAGAAGGCTTCCGTGTTGATCTTGCCAATGATGGTAAAGAAGCGGTAGATATGATTAAGGCACAAACGACATCCTATTCTTTGATACTGATGGATTGCATGATGCCTATCATGGATGGATTTGCGGCGACAGAAGCGATTCGAGAGTGGGAGCAGCAACAGAGCCAAAAACGATTGCCGATTATTGCCTTAACCGCGAGTGTATTTGTGGAAGATATCGATAAATGTTATCAGTCAGGAATGGATGATTATGTCGCAAAACCGTTTAAGAAAGAGCTTATTTTAGAGAAATTAGAGGCATATACTTAGCAGAGTTAACATATTCCTCATATAAACAAAAGGCCAAGCATCATCATGCTTGGCCTTTTTGTTAGCGTTTTTTTACAGACAGACGCTCAACTAACGTTGCTTCAAAAGTTTGACCTTGGGTTTCCCTTGAGTTTCCTTTTGCTAAGGCAAGTGAGAGTTTTACTGCTGTTTCTGCCATCGCCTGAATAGGGTAGTGAATTGTAGTCAGTTTTGGATGAAGGTATTTCGCGATTAAGCCGTTATCAAAGCCCATTAAAGAGATGTCATTGGGTACGGAAATATGCTGTTTCTCTAAGGTAGATAATGCTCCTGCTGCCATGTAATCGTTATAACAAACCACCGCAGTTATTGGCAGATTACGTGTTAACAGCTCCGCCATAGCTTGTTCTCCCCCTTCATCACTTGGCTGAGCTTCTGTAATGTAGTCATGATTGAGCGTGATGTTACGTGCGTTTAATGCTTGTAAATACCCTGCTTTTCGGTGATGTGAATCGTCAATGTCGTGTTCTGAATTGATGTATGCGATATGTTCATGACCTTGAGACAATAAATATTCTGTGGCTACGAATGAGCCATGTTGATTATCAAGGGCAATACATCGGTTTGTAATTTCAGGGATATGGCGATTAATGATCACCAAACCTGGGACTTCTTCTGCAAACTGGATCAGCTCTTGGTTGCTTAATCCTTTGGAATGAATAACAAGAGACTCACAGCGGTTATTAATAAGCAGTTCAAGGGCTTCTTTTTCTGTGGTGGCATCGTGGTAGCCATTACCAATTAATAAATGTTTTTGATGATCTTGAGCTACATTATCTATCGCTTTGATCATGGAACCAAAAAATGGATCAGATACGTCACCGACCATAACACCAATGGTATTGGTACTTTTACTGACTAAGGCGCGGGCATTCGCGTTTGGGCGATAGCCGAGTTTTTTCATTGCTAAACTGACTGATGCAATGGCGGCTTTGCTTGCTTTTGGTGATTTATTTACGACTCGAGAGACGGTGGCAACTGACACACCGGCTTCCTTTGCGACATCTTTAATGGTTGCCATAATCGTTATTTATACCTGTAGTTTGATCAAGTTAAAGTTTTAGTAAATATTTAATGTTGTTTTCTTGCTCAATTGATTATTACTGATTAATGTAAACGTTACCACTCAGTTAAGCTAAGGATAAAGTAAAATGGAAACAATTGCATACGGTGATTTCGCAAAACTGGATATTCGTGTCGGTAAAATTACAGACGTAAAGCGTCATGATAACGCGGACAAACTTTATATTGTTCAAATTGATGTCGGAGAACAGAGTTTACAAACCGTCACTAGCCTCGTTCCTTATTATACAGAAGAAGAATTAATGGGTAAGCAAGTGGTTGTATTGTGTAACTTGGCAAAGGCGAAAATGCGTGGAGAAACTTCAGAATGCATGTTGTTGTGTGCAGAAACAGAAGATGAATCAGAAAGCGTGTTATTAACGCCAGAACGTTTGATGCCTGCGGGCGTAAAAATCGTTTAATTGAATAGGCCTAGAAATAACACAGTTCTAGGCTTTTCTCTTCGTAAGCTCTATTTTTAGTAACTAACCTGCCTAATATTGACTAAATATCATCCAAACCCTGTTTTGGTAGTGTAAATAATCACCAATTCATATCTTCTTAGTTTTATCTATTCGTTTAGTTTATCTTTTTCGTTATTTAGTGCTTTAATTCACATTTTTGTGTCTAAGACTCTTTTCTTGTTAACTTATTGTTACGCATTAGGGTATGGTTTGGTTAAATATTAAACCATATTCATAAACTGAAAAGGATTTTATATGCAAGGTATCGTTGATTTTCTTAATAGCATCATCTGGAGCCCGGTCTTGATTTACCTGTGTTTGGGGTCTGGATTGTTTTATTCCATTCAAACTCGATTCGTTCAAGTTCGACATTTTAAAGAGATGTGTCGTTTGTTGGTATCGAACAAAGAATCAAGTAAAGGGATCAGTTCATTCCAAGCATTAGCCGTTTCATTATCTGGTCGTGTTGGTACGGGGAATATCGCAGGGGTTGCTGCGGCGATCGGTTTTGGTGGCCCAGGTGCTATATTCTGGATGTGGGTAGTGGCCTTTTTAGGAGCAGCAACCGCGTATGCAGAATCCACTCTTGCTCAAATCTATAAAGAAGAAGATGAAGGTCAATTCCGTGGTGGTCCAGCGTACTATATTGAAAAAGCAATGGGTCAAAAGTGGTATGCATGGATATTTGCTATCGCGACGATTTTTGCGTGTGGTGTGTTACTTCCGGGTGTGCAATCAAACAGTATCGGTAATGCGGTTGAAACTGCATTTGGTACGGGTGGTATGATTGACACGGGTATTGGCGTGTTCAGTTTTGCGAAAATTTTCACTGGTGCGGTTATCTCAGTGATTCTTGGTTTCATCATTTTTGGTGGTGTTAAGCGTATCGCGCATTTCACTCAAATTGTCGTGCCATTCATGGCATTGGCTTATATTATTTTAGCGTTTGTTATCATCCTTCTTAATATCAGCGAAGTGCCAGCCATTTTCAGTATGATTATTGGTGATGCATTTACCCCAATGGCAGGCTTTGGTGCCGCAATTGGTTGGGGTGTTAAGCGTGGTGTTTATTCTAATGAAGCCGGTCAGGGTACCGGTCCTCATGCGGCAGCCGCTGCAAGTGTTGAACATCCTGCTCAGCAAGGGCTAGTGCAATCGTTTTCAATCTACATTGATACATTGTTAGTGTGTTCTGCAACAGCATTTATGATTCTAATTACGGGAACTTATAATGTTCAGGGCAGTGGCGAAGGTGTTTTCTTAGTACAGAATATTTCTGAGACGATTGGGGCAAATGGCCCTATGTTTACCCAACTCGCGATTGAAAGTACGTTACCGGGTATTGGTAAAATCTTCATTGCATTTGCGCTGTTCTTCTTTGCTTTTACAACGATTCTTGCTTATTACTACATTGCAGAAACCAACATCGCTTACATTCGTCGTACCGTTAAGGTTGATGGCATGATGTTTATCCTGAAATTGGTGATTATGTCTGCGGTCTTCTATGGCACGATTAAAACTGCCAATATGGCGTGGGCAATGGGGGATATTGGCGTAGGTTTAATGGCATGGCTGAATATCATTGGTATTTTGATTATCTTCTTTATGTCTAAACCTGCACTAAAAGCGTTGAAAGATTATGAAGATCAGCAACGACGAGGGGTGACGACCTACACGTTTAACCCTGTTAAATTAGGGATTAAAGGCGCAACGTATTGGGAAGGGAAGTGGAAAAGAGACCAAGCAAAAAAGAAATAATTAAGTAATTAAATAAATATTAAAACGCCAAGTAGAAATGATCTACTTGGCGTTTTTTATTTAAGGAATAGAAAGAAACATTAACGTTCTAAATATTCATTTATAGAATGGCGTTGACTGTATTATCAACAATGTCTACTGATGTTTTAATCTCATTTCCTAGTGCTGAAGGGTACCAAACTTCTACCCAGATTTTATCTACGTGGTTTGGTAGCATCACATTCGTCGTGAACTCTGTTGTATCATTCATCGGAGTCAGAATAATCTGAGAGGTGTGGTCTACAATGCCTTCGTTAAATTCCGTATAAATAGACATGAATCCTCTATCACTTTGAGAGCTAGCAACAGAGAGGTTAAAACTGACTTCTCGTTCCGTTGAGAAAGAAAAACCTTCAGGAGCCGACAATTCACTAGTACTTACCCCAACTTGTGTTTCAGGTATTGCACTCACGTTTGAGGGAGTAGACCCCGGTGTTGAACTACCGCTACTGCCGCCGTCACCTCCGCTATCACAAGCTGAAAGAAACGTAAGAGTGACAATGCTTAGTAATAAATTGATATTTTTCATAAATCCTCCTTGTTAGTCAGCAGTTGACCAAGTTTTGTTAGATTCTGGGTTAAGGTACCAAGTTGGTTTAGAGACACCTCCTGAAGTTACCCATTCGGCGAAGTCTGGATACGCATGACTAATATCAATGTATTCTGAAGGATGATTCCAAGGTGATGCAATTACGATCCCCCATGGTATATTTTCAGTCGTACGGTAGTACTTAGTACTTGCTGCATCTGAATCGTCTTGAGCGATACCGTAGAACCCTTCAACCAAAGTACCTCTGGTCGTTGGCGGGAAATCTGCGGTATGGATCTCTAGCTCTTTGCCCGGAGGACTAGAAAAACTATCACCATGGTACAAGCCTTGACCTGCTCCAAAAATGAATGGGTCTGCAGCACCAAGTGGGGTTAATGAGACTACGCTTGGTTCAGAGCCACTATTAAAAGGAAGAGAGATACTGAACGTCATTTGTTCTGACTCTAACGATGCACTGCATGATGGATTGGTACGATGGAACTTACATTCCTCATTAATGATAATATCATCGCGTAGATTCAAAGAAGCCACAACGATAAGGTCTCCTGAAGGAGAAGGGACTGCCTTGTCTTCACCAGTGAATGGCGAAATATTTGGTCGAGTAACGCCGTTTTTTTCTACTCTAGATAGTGAAAGGTTTATATCTGATTCAGCGAAACCATCCAATTTCCAACCTAATCCATTACCATAAGATGCACCATAGGCAGTAATGCTACCGGTGAGATCAAATCGTAATACGTCCCCATCTTTGCTTATGATGGTTGTACGATAGTAAGTGACGACATCGTTGAGATCGAAATCCCCAACTTCTGGCCAGTTATCTTCGAAAGCGGCAGTGTAGTAGCCAGAATGTTGAATCGTTGTGCCGGGATCGGTAACATTAAAGACATAGTCTTCGACCTCGCCATCACCCACGTATCCAGAGTTCGGTATATTGGGATTGCTCGATAAACGGAATCGAGTTTGGACTGAGCCAATAACCGCGTTGTCACCGACACGTATTGGGATCACTTGTTGTCCATTAACCACCGGACTGTTTGTTATTATTTGTTCACTGTCCTCAAAGCTGCCATTCATATCCCAGTCGGCCCAACCTTGCAGATAACCACTGCCGGTAACGTTAATATTAAGCAAAGAATCAAGACCTCTTTCTAAGCTTGTTAATACCGTAATACCGTCGTCATCGTTACCACTAATATCGAGATCGTCACCATTTGAGGCAATGCTTGGTTGTCCATCGGTATCTGCATCAATAGTAGAACCTAGATAAAGCGTAGGTGAGATGGCATGTTCGGCACCATTGCTTGCTTGCAATGTACCGTAGCTATCAGGTGCATCACCGAAATCAGATTCGTCAGAGCTTTCTATTGGGGTTGTGAAACCACTTAAATCCCAGTTACCGTCAAACGCAGAGAAAATGGGGTTTGGTAAAGGACTGTTCGCTGCGGTAACGGTTTCAAATTGGAGTGTCACAATAGAGGTGTTTTTGTATGTAAATTTAACGGCGCCTGATGTGTCCGTTTCACTGTAATTGGTTCCTGGGCCGGTGAATAACACGGATAGGCCGTCAGAGCTTTCTTCTGCGGTTAGGCTTGCTCCTGCTGAGCCGGTTTGATAGCTGTAAAAGCCTTCATTTTTGAACACACGAACTTGCTCTGATTGTACCGGCTCACCATCAATATCGTAACCGATCATATCGAACTCAGGGACCGTGTAGGGAATAGAGAAGGTGCCTGATAAACCGTCAGTTCCATCATAAAATTCAAAGGTATAAATAAGACCAGCAGGCCCAGGAGAGTTGGTTTGATAAAGAAAACCTATATCACCAGAGGGCTGTCCAGCACCGTTATCTTTGTAATTTGGAGTGTGGTATCGAAACGTCGCGTCCCCAATTATTCGGCTGCTAATCTTAGCATCAATGATCTTTCCATCATGAGTACCCACATTGAGAAAGTGCATAACAGGGCCATCATAAGACGGTCCAAAGCTGTTACTTAAATTAGTGGCCTCAATATGATTAGAGAAATCCAAGTCTACAGAGGTTGCGTAAACCGGGACAGTTGTCATTGTGAGAGCAACGAGAGCTAAAAGTTGTTTATATTTCATAATAAGCCTCTACTTTTACTTTAATGAGGGATAGCCTCAGCATAATTAATAGATTCATAAACTTGAAATTACGTGTAAATAAAAACAACGAGGTTTTTTAATCAACGAAACCGTCATAACTCTGTGGAAATCATTATTAATGAATAGGGTCAGTTAATTTATTTAAAGCACCGTTTTATTCAAGTAATGAGAGTAATGCAATACATATACCAGCCATTGCTCTGTTAATGTTTTATCGAAGGGGAAGATAAGGCTGATCTTATGTGTATTAAGGTCTGAAGCCATGTAAATAAAAATGAAGGTATGGCTTATGTGTGATATACAGAAAGGCGTAATCAGATTTTTTTTCAAAATAAGAATCAATTTGCTAGATAAAATCGCACCTTATTTATCATGAAACATGTCGCTGAATCAGCTCAATCGCATGTTAGGTTTCTATTGGTAGATAATATAATTATGTCGATTTATGTGCCGACATCGAGTTTTCATTCGTATTAATAATAAAGGTGATACGCCAGTTTTGTTTTATTCTCGTAATTATTGAGGTGTAAAACAGATAACTAATTACAATAATCGCTTATAGCTTGTAACAGTAGAGTATTAATTGAGCATTTTATAATTAGTCTTTACAATCTGTGGTGTTTCCTTTATTTTAAGGATAATTATTTTTCATAGAGTGTGTAAGTTATGTCTACAGGCATCAAAAAACATCAAGCAGGCTCCATAACTGCTTCTAAGCACAATGCTTATGCGCTCGTCTCTGTCGTCGTTGTCATTAACTGATACTGACGATTTTTTATTCGTCAGTTAGGCTGGCGGATAAGAACCTTTCTTTATAATCTTCTAGCCAAATTGACACCACGCTTCATTTTAAAAGGTATGTCGTTTGAACAGAAGAGATCTTGCCGCTATCGGCTTTATGACATTTGCACTATTTCTAGGTGCAGGTAACTTAATTTATCCACCCTTGATGGCACAACAAGCAGGCGACAATTGGCTTATGGCTATTGCTGGCTTTCTATTAACTGCCGTTGGTTTACCTGCCATCACTTTGGTCGTATTAGGCCGTTTATCTTCTGCGGATAAACTGACGTCATCATTACCTAAATGGATGGATCGTTCATTCTGGTTTTTGGTGTTAACGACGTTAGGCCCTGCATTTGTATTGCCTCGTGCGGTAACTGTTGCTTATGAGATGGGCATTAAACCGTTCTATTCTGGTAATGGATTGATGGTGTTCTCGGCGTTGTTCTGTGCACTAACGTTATGGTTGGCATTAAAACCGGGTAAGTTGGTTGATTACATTGGCAAGGTAATGACACCTGCATTGATTGCCATGTTGGCATTATTGGTGGCCGCTGCACTGCTTAATCCTTTGGGTTCTCCAACTCAAGCGATTGATATTTATGAGCAAGCACCGGCGGTTAATGGCTTGATTCAAGGTTACATGACATTAGATGCAATCGCAGCGGTAGCGTTTGGTTGGGTGATTATTCAAACCATCCGTAGTAAAGGGGTTGAGAGTAAAAAAGCGATTTCTTACTACACATTACGCATTGCGGTTATTTATGCGGTACTAATGTCATTGTGTTATTTAGCGATGGGTTATTTAGGCTCAACATCTTCTCAAATTGCACCAAGTGCAACTAACGGAGGTGAGATACTAACAAGCTATGCGGCGGGTGAGTTTGGCGTATTAGGTCAAATCCTATTGGCAGCGATTACCTTGATGGCGTGTCTAACAACAACGATTGGCTTAACGAATGCGAACTCCGAATATTACAAGAATACTTATGGTGTTACGTTTAAAGTAAGTGCTACGGTAATTATGGTATTAACGGCAATCATTTCAAACGTTGGATTAGAAACGATTATTGAAGTGAGCTTACCTGCAATCCTTATTCTGTGTCCGATAGCAATAGCATTGATCATTGCGATGATATTGATGCCAGAGAAAACAGAATCAGAGAAACGTAAGATCTCAGTGAGCCACACAACAGTGGTATGTATTGCGGCGTTGTTTGGTACGGTTGATGCTTTGCATATTTTAGAGAAACTTCCAGAAGGCATTAGCACTTTCTGTGACCAATGGTTACCGTTATTCTCTTCGCACACTTCTTGGTTGATCCCTGTGCTTATCACGATTTTTGTGAATAAAATGGCAAGAACAATGAAGCCAAAGAAAGTGATGGTAAGCAACTAGCCTTATCCTTGTATATTCTTAAAGAGCAGCCATAATAGCTGCTCTTTTTTTATTTCAAATAGGGGTTCTGTGGTCATGTTGCCGTTAATTTATCATCCAATTTATTCGCAATTAGACCTTCCAGAAGGGCATCGTTATCCTATTCAAAAATATCAACGTTTATACCAAGCAATCCAATCCCTTCATTCTGATGATCGCCTTTGTTATTTTGAACCTACCGCATTACCTATCCGTGATATCAAACAAGTGCATGAAGCGAATTATGTTGATGCGGTAATGAATGGCACATTGCCAGCTGCAAAAATGCGACGAATTGGTTTTCCTTGGAGTGACTTTTTAATTGAGAGAACGTTAACGTCTACTGCGGGCACCTGTTTAACGGTAGATAAAGCCGTAGAGTATGGGGCTGCGATTCATTTGAGTGGTGGGTATCACCATGCGCATTACGATTTTGGGAGCGGCTTTTGTTTATTTAATGATTTGGTTGTGGCCGCGCATCATGCATTAAAGCAAGAGTGCATTGAAACCGTCTTGATTGTCGACAGCGATGTGCATCATGGCGATGGGACTGCCACATTATGTGCAGATAAAGAGGATATTATTACCGTCTCTTTTCACTGTGATAAAAACTTTCCTGCTAGAAAGCCGATGTCGAATTATGACGTTCCTTTATCGATTGGTACTCAAGATGCCGAATTCTTAGAAGCGTTTCAACAAGTGGTTGAAATGGCGATTAATCATCATCAACCTGATTTGATCATTTATGACGCGGGCGTTGATATTCATTGTGATGACGAACTGGGTTATTTAAATGTGTCGACTGAAGGCTTATATCAGCGTGACTGTTGGATGAGCACTACGGCAAAGCGGAAGAATATTCCCATTGCTTGCGTTGTTGGTGGGGGTTATCGAAGTAATCATCAAGATTTAGTGGAACCGCACCGACAGTTAATTCAGGCATTTTTAGATTGTGTTTAAAATAAATAAAATTTGGATTGAATATCACAGAATAGAAAACTATTAATCAGAATTACCTATCTATATTAATAAGTCATTAATAGATTTAAT
The DNA here is from genome assembly GCF_963890165.1 of Aliivibrio sp. SR45-2. NCBI lineage: Bacteria > Pseudomonadati > Pseudomonadota > Gammaproteobacteria > Vibrionales > Vibrionaceae > Aliivibrio > Aliivibrio sp. SR45-2. The sequence continues at coordinate 26,134 of NZ_CAWPRC010000205.1, forward strand.
GTCTGCATTGATAACGAGTTGTTATGTATTTGACATTGATTTGTCAAAGCTCGATTTATTGGCGCGTCAAATAAAGAACACTAAGGTAAATAGTGAGATTAAATAGTTATTCATTAATCTTGTCTTGTTTTTATTTTTATATTTCCCCTCTGGGTTTTTCTTTTATTTTCTTGTTAAGTTTTTGATTTATATTTAATTTATTGTTTTATTTATTCTTTCGTTTCAATTGAAATGCCAAATGTTAATATCTTTGCTTACTGTTTGTTTTTAAATTTAACGTATTGACAAATAAGATTTTAAATTGGTTTTGTTTTTATTATGTGTGTTTATTGTAAATTTAATGGATTTTTTTATATTGTTTTTCTGCTACAAATTCTTACATTTCTCTTAGTAGCCAGTAATAACATCTGGGACTATTATCTCGCTCCAAATAACTATAAATGAATACGTTAATATTCATAGAGATATAAGTGGATGAACAAAATTAAAACCTCATTATTTGCTCCAACATTGCTTGCTATGTCATTAGGCATGACTTTTTCTATGCCTGCCTTAGCGCAATTACATGTCGATGCAGCCCCTGTTGGTGCTGAAGGGGAGTGGTGGAATAACTACCAACTGACAATTAAGAATACGAGTGCCACCAGTGTCGAATTAAAAGGGGCAACCATTCAATTTGATTCAATGATTGTTGCTTCAACGCCTTCTTGGGCAGCGACGGGGGTGAGCTATCCTAAAATGAGTTTCATCAGTGTTGCTCAAGGTGACACATTCCGCAATGAGTTGTCTTTAAGTTTTGATGAAGGAAGCTGGGTAAACACAACGCTTCCTGCTGGCAGCGAGATTTTATTAACATTGGGTGTTAGTGGTCAAATTGGTATCGATTTGGTCCGTGACACCTTAATCATGACAACCAAAGACGGTGGTGGAGAATTACTGCCTGAACTGGATCTTGCTATTACTTCACCAACCGCAGATGCTGTGTTTATTGAAGGTCAATCCGTCACGTTATCTGCGACCGTCAGTGCCATTAATACCGAAACGGAGTCGGTGACTTTTTATATTGATGGAACTGAAGTAGCAAAAGATACGGCAGCACCATATCAATCATTATGGACAGCAAAAGGCGAAGGCGTGCACACGGTAAAAGCCATTGTTGTTGATAAGAATGGATTAAAAGCCGAGCACGTTGTTTCTATTCAAGTTAAAGCAGAAGACATTCAAGAACCAACCGTAGCTCCGACAGTTAAAGTGACTTCTCCAGTGGCTGGGACGTCGTATTTTGAGCACGATGTCATTACGATTACAGCAAATGCACAAGATGAAGATGGCGATTTAGACCGCGTTGAATTTTGGTTGGGAGAGCGTAAATTAGGTCAAGTATCTAAAGCACCGTTTAACTTTATGTATGTGGCTGATCAAATCGGTGAATTAACGTTAGCGGCAAAGGCTATCGATAAAACAGGATTAACTGCAACAGATTCCGTGAAGGTGTTGGTAGAGGAAGCAATGATAGTGCCTCAACCACCAGTGATTGCGTTAACAAGTCCTCGTGATGGCCAAACGGTGTTCATTGGTAAAGTAATGACATTAGGTGCTGAAGCGACGGATGTTAATGATGATTTAACGAATGTTGAGTTTTTCGTTAGTGGCGTATCTGTTGGATCTGCTTCTGAGATGCCATTTGTTGCGTCTTGGACACCTATGACTGAAGGTGCGTTTATTATCACTGCAATTGCGACAGATGCTGAAGGCCATAAAACCACAGCAGCAAGCGTAACGGTACAGGCACAAGAAGCCGGTAACGGTAATTTAAGTTGTGATATTAAACAAGTGTATCGTGCTGATGGTTCGGAATGTATGGGAGATGATCACCCTCGTCGTATTATTGGTTATTACACATCATGGCGTACAGGTAAAAATGGTCTTCCTTCGTACTTAGCTCACGACTTACCGTGGGAAAAATTAACGCACATTAACTATGCGTTTGCGGGAGTAGCTAAAGATTCATTTGAACTAACGGTTGATGACTCTGCAACGAAAATGACGTGGGAAGGTGTCGCCGGTGCAGAAATGGACCCTGAATTTTCTTACAAAGGTCACTTCAACCTATTAAGTAAATTTAAGAAACAATACCCAGATGTTAAAACACTTATCTCTGTGGGAGGCTGGGCTGAAACAACCAATCTTTATCCGATGACGACGAATCTTGCAACTTGTGAAGTGAACCTTGACGGTATTAAAGCGTTCAATCAATCGGCGGTTGAGTTCATTCGTCAATACGGCTTTGATGGCGTAGATATTGATTATGAATACCCATCGTCAATGAAAGATTCAGGTAACCCTAACGATTTCGAATTATCAAACAAATGTCGTGGTCAATTATGGCCAAACTACATGGAGATGATGACTCAACTTCGAACTGATCTTGATAAAGCGGGCAAAGAAGACGGTCGCCGTTATATGCTGACTATTGCTTCTCCTTCTTCTGCGTATTTATTACGTGGTATGGAAGATTTTGGGATGCAAGATGTGCTTGATTACGTAAACATCATGTCTTACGACCTACACGGTACGTGGAATGAATTTGTTGGACCACAAGCGGCATTGTTTGATGACGGTAAAGATGCGGAACTGGCAAAATGGGGCGTTTACAATGAAGCGTCTTATCAAGGTATTGGTTATTTAAACCAAGCGTGGACGCATCACTTTTTCCGTGGTGCATTTAAACCAAGCCAAATCAATATGGGTATTCCATATTACACGCGCGGTTGGCAGGGCGTAACGGGCGGTGATAAAGGGCTATGGGGTAAAGCCGTAGAACCAAATCAATCGACGTGTCCGGCAGGCACAACCGTCTGTGGTTGGGGGGCTGAAGGGACAGATAACATTTGGCACGATAGCGATGCAAATGGCAACGAAATCAAAGCGGGTGTTGTTCCAATGTGGCATGCAATGAACCTTGCTAATGCCACTAAATTAGGTATTGATGGTATGCCAAGCTACGGCGAAGCATGGGGTCTTGATCCTAATAATCCTAAAGACCTAATTGAAGGTGAATACGAGCGTGTTTGGAGTAATGAACTGCAAACGGCATGGTTATGGAATGAGAGCAAAAAAGTATTCTTATCGATAGAAGACAAAGAGTCTCTAAAACCAAAATTAGACTACATTGTTGATAATGGCCTAGGTGGCATGATGGTGTGGGAAATGGCGGGTGACTATAGCTATGATGCCGTAAAACGTGAATACAAAATGGGAACAGACATGACCGATTTTGCTCATGATGTATTTACACAAGCAACACCAATGGATATTAATCACAATAACTTACCAGCGCCTGATTCTGTCATTGATGTAACCGTATCAACAACAGATTGGCCTGAAGGTGACAGTAATTATCCGATTAACCCAACGTTGGTATTTAAGAACCATTCATCAGTGGCTATCCCTGGTGGGTCAACCATTGAATTCTTAATGCCAACCTCTACGGGTGATATCGTTAAAGACTGGACAGGTGCTGGCCTTAAAGTGATTAAAAGTGGTCACACGGGGTCTAACTTTACGGTTGATGGTGAAAGAAAACTGTTCCATACCGTTGCTGTAACGTTACGCGCTTCAGAGTCTATTCCTGCCGGTGGCGAGTACACTATTTCAATGGTTTACTACACACCAGTATCAGGCGTAGCCAATGGTATTCGCTTTAACGTTGGCAGTGAAGTAGTTGGTCTGAAAAAAGACTTCCCAACATTATCTGAATTTGAAGGCGGTGAAGTTGGAACTGGCCCTGGAGAACCAAGTGCTCAAGGTTGTGCAGAACAAGGGCTAGACATTTCAGGAATCGTTAGCTACCCAACATTCCCTAATGGCGACCATGCCTCTGGCGGACAACAAATCATTCATAATAATATGGTTTGGGCAGCAAATTGGTGGACAAGTTCTGAGCCTTCGTCGGCAGACAGTTCATGGAAATCAGTATGTAAGATCACCGAATAGTTAATGTGTTTTTATAATACGTAATTTAAAAAAAGCCAATTCACACAGTGGGTTGGCTTTTTATTATTCGCATTAATTTTATTGTGGATAAAGAATAAGGGCGTATACTCCTTTCTTTTTTTAATGTGCAAAATGAAAAAAATAATATTATTTATTGCGGGGATCGTTATCCTCACTAGCGCCATGTTTTTTACGGTGAACGAAACTGCATATAATCATAATGATGCCGTACTTATTGCGACTTACAATCAACGCTTAAATTCTTATGAAATAAAGTGTGAAGCACTCGAGTGCGATGTTATTCGTAAGTTTAGGCGTTTGAAGCATGAAGAATATGGCCGCCACCTTGATGATATTGCCGAAAGTATTCGTCCTCTCCTTGCTTATAAGAATGGCGCTAAAATTGGGACGACCATTTTAAACCTCGCATTTTATAGCGGTGGGCTTAATGACGATCAAAAATTACTGGCGTTAGATAAGATATCAACGCTTCGATATAGAGATAATGATCTGTATGGAATGATTGAACCGACGCTAAGGTACATTCGAATAGCACAAGAAAATGGAGATAAACTAAAGAGCGCAAGAGGAGATCTAGATCTCGCGTTGATTATTTCGTATTTTCAAGGGTATGACTTTGCGAGCGAAATGATTGAAAATATGGATCGCAAAGCAGAAGGCCATACCCCCGAATGGTATAGGTTGAAAACTCAAGCAATAGTGAGTTTAGCTGAGAATCAACTCGCAATAAGAGAGCCTCAAAAAGCGTTAAATTCATTAAGTAACATTGAATTAAATAGCTGGGCTTATAATGAAGAAGACTGGCGAGATTATTATATTTATAGTACGGCGCTTAAAGCCGAGGCCTACCTGTATCTGAATGAATTAGATAAATCTAAAAAGAACATAGAATTGGCAAAGTTAACGTTAAGCCAAGATAAATCCCGTTTATTATTAGATAAAAGTATTCTTATTGCTGTTGTCGAGTTTAAGTTGGCGTTTAGAATGCATGACTTTGATTTTATTAAAAAGAATGAAAAGTATTTATTATCAATAGCAAATACAACGAATCAAATTCGATACACAAAAATGGTGTATAAAACGATGTTTGATTACTATCTTGCAACCGATAATATCAAAGCATTTTATGATCTGAATGTGAATTACAATACACTGACCGACGATTTTCAAAGTGCCAGTTATCATTTACTTATCTCTAATAAATTAAAACAAAGTGAAAACAATAATTTAAATGATGACAATGAGCAATCCATGCTATTTCTTAAGATTGGATTTATTGCGTTGTTGGTGACCTCTTCTTTATTGCTTGTAATGATCGTGAAGATTAAATTTTTAAATATCGAAAATGATACGGACCCACTTACTCGTTGTTTTAATCGAAGAAAGTTCATGAGTGATTTTGATGTAATTGCAGAAAAAGAACATGGTTTTTTAATTTTAGATATCGATAATTTCAAATCCATTAATGACTGCTACGGGCACGATATGGGAGATGATGTATTAGAAAAAATTGCGAGTGTGATTGTTCTTGTTCTTGGTAAAAAACACAACTGCTACCGTATTGGTGGAGAAGAATTTGTCGTGATATTTAGAGGTGTGAGCAAGCTAACAACTGTTGAAATATCAGAAGATATTCGTGCTGGAGTTGAAGCTCTTCGATGGGATAATTCTCTTACCGTCACCATTAGTGGTGGGCTAAGTTTCTCAGCCACAGGCAAAGTGACCTACAAAGCGGCAGACAGTTTACTCTATAAAGCAAAACGAACGACTAAAAATACCATAGTGAATGATGCTTATTAAGCAATAGGTCAATCGCGTAAAAAAGCCGTTGGTAATCATCAGCGGCTTTTTTATGAATAGAATATAGAGTTTCTTATATTTCACTTTACTAATAAATATAATTATTTAATACCGTATAACGTTAATTATTTTGTGACCAATATCTAATTAATGCTTTGGTTCATTTATTAATAGTGATTTCAATCACTATTGAATCGTCTTTAAATACACGTAAAAGTTAATTCCTACCTTTCTAGTTCAATAATTGTTACTAATCTCACACTTTAGATTTGACGGTACAAAAGTCCAGTAAATGCTTTAAATATCGACTTACCAATAATCAAATAAATTCATATTATCTATGCATCAACTCGTAACCACTTGAATGTCGTTACTATTTTTATGACGAGATGCATGTCTTCTAAACATTTTATGTGAAATGAAAAGCTCACATAGTGATGTTGTGAGTTTGAGTGGTTAGCTTTCTAAGCTAAATTTTAAATTTAACTTCTTTTATTAAAAAGGAAAAAAAATGATTACTACATTAGTGAATACAGACTTAATTAAACTTAATTTAGATGCAACTACAAAAGAAGGTGTATTTTCTGAATTAGCTGAAATGCTATTTAAAAACAACAGAATTAATAATAAAGAAAACTTTTTAGAAGGTATTCAGGCTCGCGAATCTCAATGTGTGACTTCTGATATGGGTATAGCGTACCCTCATGCGAAACATTCTGCGGTTATTACTCCTGCGATTGCCATCGGCGTATCAAAAACAGCGATTGAATACGATGCTGAAGACGACCAACCTACGGTATTTTTCATGATTGCATCACCAGAAAGCGGTGATCACCACATTTATGCTCTACAAGCTTTGTTTGAAAAATTTGGCGATGACCTAATTGCCGACATGCACAAGGCGACAACGGAACAAGAAATTTTAGACCTACTGACTAATTAATCACACTTTTAGGAATACTTCTTATGTCAACGATGACTGCAACGCAAAGTCCAAGTGATTGGAAAAAAACATTGTCTACCCTTAAAGGGCACTTACTTTTTGGTACGTCTCACATGCTTCCGTTCGTGGTTGCTGGTGGGGTTTTATTAGCACTAGCGGTAATGGCAACAGGTAAAGGCGCGGTTCCTGATACGGGTGTTCTGGCTGATATTTCTACTATTGCTATTAAAGGTTTAGTTCTTTTTCCAATCATCCTTGGTGGCTTTATTGGCTACTCAATTGCTGATAAACCTGCATTAGCTCCTGCTTTTATTGCATCAGGCATCATGGCTGATTTAGGGGGTGGTTTCCTTGGTTGTATCGTTGCTGGCTTCATCGCTGGTGGTGTGGTTCTTCAACTTAAGAGACTTCCTATTCCTGCGCATCTTAGTGCATTAGGGGTTTATTTTATCTACCCTCTAGTTGGTACATTGGTGTCTGCGGGTATCGTAATGTGGGGCCTAGGCGCAGCTATCTCTTCATTCATGATTGTGATGAACGAATTCTTAGCATCAATGGCGGGTTCTTCTAAAGCGGTTCTTGGTGCGATTCTTGGTGGTATGACGGCATTTGATATGGGTGGTCCAATCAATAAAGTGGCAACCTTATTCGCTCAAACTCAAGTAAACACACAACCATGGTTGATGGGTGGTGTTGGTATCGCGATTTGTACTCCGCCGCTAGGCATGGCACTTGCTACTTTCATGTTTAAGAAGAAATTCTCTAAAGAAGAGCAAGAAGCAGGTAAAGCAGCTGCAATCATGGGTTCAATTGGTATCTCTGAAGGTGCAATCCCATTCGCAGCAAATGACCCAATGCGTGTTCTTCCGTCTATTGTTGCTGGTGGTATGGTTGGTTGTGTGTTCGGCTTTATGACTGATGTTTTACTTCATGCTCCTTGGGGTGGATTAATTACCGCTCCGGTATCTAGCAACATCCCAATGTACGTGGTTGGTATTGTTTTAGGCTCACTAACAACGGCATTAATTGTTGGCTTCTGGAAGCCAGTTTATGTCGAAGAAAATGACGCCGTTGCAGCAGCAACTCCAGTACAAGCACAAACAGCGGCACCAGTTGCTGGTGAAGGCGAGTACGATGTTCTTGCGGTTACTTGTTGTCCTTCAGGTGTTGCGCACACATTCATGGCAGCAAAAGCGCTAGAGAAAGCGGGTGCAGCAGCAGGTATCAAGATTAAAGTTGAGACACAAGGTTCTAATGGCTTAATGAATAAACTGACGGCAAAAGATGTTGCGAACGCTAAGTTCATCATCCTTGCTCACGATATTCCAGTCAAAGAAGGTGAGCGTTTCACAAGTATTCGTCAAGTTGAATGTTCAACTAAACAAGCAATGAAAAATGCGTTAAGCCTTATTCAAGGTTAAGTTTCAGCCTAGTAAGTGGGGATCGAAAGGTCCCCATTCTAAAGACAGTTTCGCTATTAATCTTGATTAAGGTTAATACCAAAATTATCAAAGGGGGTGGGTTTACTCATCCTCTTAAACTTTAGAATAAAAGGTATAATAATGAAGTTTAAACGCAGTGCACTTTCGCTTGCTATATTTGTTGGCTTAATAGGATTAACAGGCTGTAATGAAGAAACAACGAACATTACCAATGTAGAACCCAATATATCAATCCCTACAACACCAACAACGCCTCTAGAGCCAAGCACCTCAGTCACGCCTATTGTCGTCGATATGTCCTTAATTCAATATGTAAACCCTATGATTGGAACTGCGGCCAGTGGTCACACGTTTCCGGGTGCGGTCGTTCCTGCCGGTATGGTTCAATTATCTCCTGATACGTTTATTGGTTCAGGGAAAGATAACGAAGTAGATCAAAACCCATGGCATTCCGCATCGGGTTATTGGGATTCTTCAGATTACTCGGATATGGGTATTGTCGTAGATAAAGATGTGCCTATTTACGGTTTTTCACACACTCATTTATCAGGAACCGGGGCGACTGATTTAGGGGATATCTTAGTTCTTCCTTATAGTGATATGAAAGACAATATGATTAACTCGTTTGATAAATCAAATGAGGAGGCGACGGCAGGTTATTACAAAACAACGTTAAATAAAGGCAATATTGATGTTGAGTTAACAACGACAAAGCGTGTTGGCTTGCATAAATATACGTTTGAAAAAGGCGCAGATCGTAATATTAAATTCGATTTAGGTCATACGTTGTTAAATAACAATGGCGAGACGCTCAACAGTAAGATTGAAATTATTGATGATTACACGATTCGCGGGCGTAAGACATCGACAGGTTGGTTCCAAGGTCAAGATCATCAAGGCCAAGATATTTTCTTTTACGCTAAATTCAATGAGCCAGTTGCTAACGCGTTACTAGGTATTGGTGATAATGAGCCTATTCGTGAGATGCGCCAAAATTATGTGTACAAAGAGAGTGATCTTACCGCTTACCTTAACTTTGGTATTGGCGATAAAGAGATAGAAGTTCGTGTTGGTATCTCTCCAGTTAACTGGCACGGCGCGCAAAAAAACCTAGAAGCGGAAGCAATGGTTTATGATTTTACCAAAGTACAAGAGAGTGCAGAGTACGCATGGGCAGAAAAATTATCGAAAGTAAAAGTAGAAGGTGGCTCTAACGCTGAGAAGACGAATTTCTATACCGGCCTATATCATACGATGATCGCGCCTATCGAATTTTACGATGTCGATGGTAAATACGTTGATATGTTAGGGACAACTCGGACTTTAGCGAAAGGTGATACTCCAAATTACTCAATTTACTCTACATGGGATACTTTCCGTGCAGTGCACCCACTCTGGACAATCATCGATCCTAAACAAGCGACCTTGTATGTTAACGATTTAATTCGTAAATCAAATGACGAGTTTGGCATGCTTCCAAAATGGGAAGGGCATGGTTCAGAAACAGGAACGATGATCGGTTATCCAGCAACCGCCATTTTGGGTGACGCGGTAACAAAAGGATTAGCGGACGCTCAAACGGCGTTAGACGCCTCAATCAAATCGGCTCGTTATCGTCCGCATGATTTCCCTCAAATTAATGATGGAATTTTAGGTTCTTTAATGGCAGGACAATTGAACTACCATGAAAAAGAGCAATGCGTTCGCGCGCCCAATTGGAACTCGGTGTCTTATTCTTTAGAGTTTTCGTTCTATGATTGGACGATTGCGGAAATGGCGAAAGCCGCAGGAGACAAAATAACGTACAACGAATTTAAAGCGCGTTCTTATAACTCGTTAACTCATTGGGATTCAAGTGTTGGGTTCTTTGTTCCGACTGAATTGAAGGATGGGGACCCGTGTGTCTTTAAGTATTCAACAGAAACATTTAATCCATACAAAGCAGACCCATTGTACTTTACTGAGGGCAATGCGTGGCAGTGGAAGTGGTCGTTCATGCAAGATTTGGACAAGCTAACGGAAATCATGGGTGGGACGGATGGTCTGAATACTCAATTGAATGATTTGTTTGCGGCGGATTCAAGTAGTGGCGATCAGCATCAAGATATGACGGGTTACATTGGGCAGTATATTCATGGTAATGAACCTCCACACCATGTTATTTACCTTTACCAACGCACAGAAGAGTCATACAAAACGCAAGAATATTTAGACAAAGTGTACAAAGAATTTTATACCCCAACGCCTGATGGGATTATCGGAAACGAAGATGTTGGACAGATGTCGGCGTGGTACATCATGTCTGCGTTAGGTTTCTATCAGATATCACCAACCGATCCAACGTACACCATTGGTCGACCGATCTTTACTCGTGCGACGATTAACTTTGGTTCTGGTTTGTTCACTGTGGTGGCAGAAAACAACAGTGCTGAAAACATGTATGTGAAATCAGTCAAAATTAACGGTAAGCCACTGAACGACTTTAATACTTTTGAGCACGAAGAGATTAAGGCCGGTGGTGAATTACGTTTTGTGATGACTGGTGACAAAGCGCAAGCGATGAAAGCCAACCTTCCTAAGTAACCATCCATATCAATTAAGGGGTGTCGACCCCTTTTAATGAAAGAGACAAATCGAAAATGAAATTTAAACGGAATTTATTATCAATTGCCGTACTTATTGGTATGGTCGGTTTAACGGGTTGTAATGAAGAAACAGTGAACGTCAGTGTTACCAACCCTAATATCTCAATACCAACAACGCCTATTGGTCCTAGTATCTCTAGCGATAGTGTATTGAAATACGTCAATACACTGATTGGTACAAAAGGTCTTGGTAACGTGAATCCATCCCCTGTGATGCCAGAAGGAATGATTCAACCTTCACCAGATAATTATGATCCAAACGGATGGAATGGCAAAGGCTCACCGTCTGAATACGACCCTTCTAATAAGTACCTTTCCGGTTTTACCATGACGCACATTTCAGGTGCAGGAAAAGGGGACTTGAACGATTTCGCATTTTTACCGTATTCAGAATTCAATACCGACGCACCAACAATGAACAAAGAAACCGAAACCGCGGAAGTGGGTTACTACTCGATTGAATTGGTTGAAACGAGTGTGAAAGCTGAATTAACCGCAACGGATCGTGTTGCGTTTCAACGTTTTACCTTTAATAAGGGCGGCGATCGTAAAGTTCGTATCGACTTACAGCATGAGTTATTAGAACAATACGGAAACCATTCACGCAGTATTTATTATAAACGAATTAATGACACAACAGTGGCAGGGGCTCGCACCTCAAATGAATGGGGCCAATGGCAAACCGTGTTCTTTGTGGCTGAATTTTCAGAACCTATTATGGAAGAAAATTTATACGCAAAACTGGCATCAGAAAGTAAATTAACTCCGGTTGATGCAACTGAAATAGGCCTTGCTGATTATCGTGGCTATGCTGAGCATCAAGTCATGCCAAACGAGCCAGAACCGGATACATCGCGTTTAGCCCGTCGTGCAAACGATGTGATGACACACCTTAACTTCGGTTCAGGCAGTGCTCCAATCACGGTTAAAGTGGCAATTTCTGGAACGAGTGTGGAAGGCGCAATTAAGAACTTAGACGCTGATGAAAATGACTTTAATTTTGATTCGGTTGTGACGAAAAACCGTCAAGCATGGTCAGAGGTTCTGGGGGATTTCGAATTAGAAGGCGGAAAAATTGCGGATAAGACCATGTTCTTTACCTCACTGTATCGTACTTTTGTTGCTCCTTTTGTGTATCAAGATGTTGATGGGAAATATCGCGGAATGGATGGCAAAGTACATCAAGCAGACGACGGTTTTACGAACCTATCTGTCTACTCTATGTGGGATACTTTCCGTGCGTCACATCCACTTAAAACGATCATCGATAAAGATCGCTCAATTGATTATGCCCGTGATTTAATCAATAAATTTAAAACTGGTGGAGTACTTCCTAAGTGGGAACTTCATTCTGATTATACGGGAGAAATGGTGGGGTACCCTGCGGTGTCGGTCATTGCCGATATCATGGTTAAGCATCCAGAAGCCTTTACTCAGGCTGAATTTGAATTGGCGTTGAACGCGGCTGATGTCTCTGCGAATTTTGATGAATCGATTACTAATAGTTGGGTTCCTTACAAAGATGCATGGAGTGGAGATAAGCGATTTACAGTAATGACTCGTCATGGTGAATACGCAGAAAAATTAGGGTATGTGCCTGCTAACGTTAAATGGAATGCCGGTGAGGGCAATAAACCCGCTTATGTAGAAGGCTTAAAACAAGACAAATATGATGAGTTGGTGAATGAGTCGGTCGCGTATGGTTTAGAAAATGCGTATTACGATTGGACGATTGCACAAATCGCACAATTAGCGGGCAATGACGAAATGTTTGGTCGTTATATGAAGCGCTCTGAAACGTTCAAAAATTATTTTGATTATAACCCTGATTATTACGGAAAAATGCAGGGTAAAGATAAACAAAGCCTAGGCGCAACAGGGTTTATGCGTCCACTGTATCAAGTATCTGGTTCTGTTGACCCCGTGTTTGCAAATAACATGAGTAGCCAATGTTTGGATGAGAACCTGACGTTATCTATTCCTGAAGGTAAAGATTACGACTGGTGTAAAGATCGTAAAAATTTAATTCAGGGTGATAGCTTTTGGCCTTATCGTGCAGAACATCGAGGGGAAGATTTTACGGAGGGTAATCCGTGGCAGTGGACATGGTTCGCCCCACAAAACTTAAATGGTTTGGCGAACGTCATGGCGGGTGAAGTGATAGATCGTACGGATTACACCTTACCTGAGCAAATAACAGATCAAGGGAAGGCGGCATTCTTAGCGAACTTAAATGCTTTATTCAATGCCGATTCAAACGCAGACACGACTCAGTCTCATGATATGTCAGGTTTCATTGGGCAGTTTGTTATGGGTAATGAACCAGATCATCACGTTCCTTATCTTTATAACTGGACATCTGAGCCTTGGAAAACTCAAGAATACGTGAATCAAGCGATGAACGAATTTTATCATCCAACTCAAGAAGGTTTGATAGGAAATGAAGATGTAGGACAAATGTCCGCTTGGTACATCATGTCGGCATTAGGCTTCTATCAAGTCACACCAGCCGATCCAACGTATACGATTGGACGACCTATTTTCGATAAAGCCGTCATTCCTGTTGGGGATAATGGGTCCTTTACGATCACATCAACGAATAATTCTGAAGAAAACATTTACGTTAAGAGCGCCACGATCAACGGCAACGAACTTGGTGAAAACCTATCGTTCAATCATAGCGATCTTAAGGATGGCGGTGTTCTTCACTTTGTAATGACAAATGATAAATCTCAAGCTTTGAAATCTAATTAATTTGCACACTAAAAATGAAGGGGAGAGTTCCCCTTTTTACTAACAATAAAGGCATAAAATGAAATTTAAACGGAATTTATTATCAATTGCTGTAGTAATGGGCGTGGTTGGGTTAGCTGGCTGTAATGAAGAAACGGTGAATCATAATTACGATGGGAATACTGATGTTGCCCCGCCAACGATTGATCCTGATGGTGAGAAACCAGTGTGCCCACCCACAGATGACGATTGTGATGATAAACCAAGTACAGAGAATCCGGTTATTGACATGGGAGTTCATGTTCCAGTTGATTTCTCTGACATGGACATTACTCGTCATGTTAATCCATTTATCGGAACGGGGAACTTAGGGAATAACTATCCAGGGGCAACAACGCCTCATGGCATGGTTCAACTTTCTCCAAATAATGGTTCAAATGGGTGGGAGTATATTTCGGGTTATTATTACCACGATGCGCGTACTTCTGGCTTTTCACATACTCATCTTTCTGGCGCCGGGGCGGGCGATTTGAATGATATTTTAGTGATGCCAATTAATACCCGTTCAGATTATATGTTGAATGAAGGTTCTCCAACGTTGAATCTTGAAGCGTCTCGTTTCCAGCATAAAGACGAGCAAGCGACGGCGGGTTATTATAAAGTTGACCTTATTGATTATGACATTACCGCGGAACTTACGGCATCAGATCGCGTAGGGGTTCACCGTTACACCTTCCCTCGTGATGATAAATCCGAGATCATTGTAAACACTGGTTTTAAGATTAACTGGGACTACACCTCTGATTCTTATCTTAAATGGGATAAAGAAAATAACCGTTTAGAAGGTCACCGTTTCTCTGATGGTTGGGCTCCCAATCAGAAAGAATTCTTTGTTATGGAATTTGATCAACCGATTAAAAATATTCGATTTGCTTATTACGATAAACTAACAAAACAGTACACTGATGCGCCTGCTGAAACGACAGAAATTGGTGGCCTCACGTTAGGTAAATATCAATATGCTCGTGCGTACGTTGAATTTGATACCGAGAAAAAAGGGCTAACAGTCGAAGCGAAACTTGCCCTATCAAACGTTGAAATTGGCAAAGACGGCAAGAAAGGGGCTTCTTTAAACATGACAGAAGTTGCGGGCATGAACTTTGACCAAGTTCGTCAAGCCGCAACGAAAACATGGGAAGATGAATTAGGCAAGATCCGCGTAGAAGGTGACGAAGATTATAAACAAACCTTTTATACCGCATTGTACCGTTCTTACTCTGGCCAAACGATGTTATCAGATTTAGACGGACGTTACCGTCAAACACATCAAGGTCGCAATGCTTACCCTGATGGAAATACGCCGTGGGGCGATAAAATTGATACCCTGAAAGAATCGATTCGAACCGCTGATGCGAACAAAGATGGTAAAGCCGATTATATTCGTTACGATACGTTCTCACTTTGGGATACGTATCGTGCCGTTCAACCGTTAGCCTCTATTACAGAGCCAGCTCGTATCGCAGATATGGTGCTGTCTATGCTGTCTTATGCCGAAGAAACATGGACCAATGATAAAGGTGAAACTAAGCGTGGTCGCTTACCTGAGTGGACATTTAAGGGCAATGAAACGGGCATGATGATGGGAATGCACTCCACGCCAATTATTTATGATGCTTTGTCTAAAGGGTATTTAGACACTCGAATGATCGATTTAGGGTTTACTGGTGCTGAGCGTCAAGATATAAAAGAACGTTTAGTGACGGCCATGATCACCGATGCGCGAGCAATATCGAGCCAAGGTGTCGCGTGGATTGGCGAGTATGAAAAACAAGGTTATGTTCCTGCACAATTGCATGATACACCACCAGATTCATACGGTTCTCATTCACCATTTAAAGATGCATGGACAGCCTCATACTCTTTAGAGTACTCAATGAATGACTGGAACATTGCAAAATCCATCGCACTTGTTTTGGGTGAAAATTCTGCAGATTACAAAGAGTTTGCTGATCGATCGAATAACTGGCAAGCACAGTTTGATTTTGGGGGCTCTAAATATCAAGGATGGTTTAAAGCCCGTGATTATGACGGTAAATTCATTGATTCAAATTGGACCGATCCAATAACAGGCAAAGCGATTGGTAAAGATTGGCGACCTGATATGTTCAACTGGGCGTTCTCTGAATCTAATGGATGGCAGTATTCATTCAGTGTTCAACATGACATTAATGGCCTTGTTGAACTTATGACTGAATTTGAACAATCGACGCTTGAGGCGGGTGAAATTGCCGACCGTGGTGGCTTATTTGCAGCACGTCTGGATGAGTATTTTAGTACTTACCCTGATCGTAATGCGGGCGATAACCAATTTCCTGTCTTTAACACCGGTAATGTAGGGCAGCATGTGCAAGGTAATGAACCCGATATTCATGTTCCTTACCTTTACAATTACGTAGCTCAACCATGGAAAACACAAGTGGCAGTGACCGCGGCAACAAATATTTGTTATGACAATACCGCTGATGGCATTTGTGGTAATGATGACTTTGGGACGTTATCTTCTTGGTTTGTGTTCCGTGCGTTAGGTTTCTTCCCTGTGAACTCTTCTTCGGGTATTTATGAAATAGGTACACCTATGTTTGAAACGGCATCTATCGCGGTAGAGAACGGGCAGACGTTTACGGTAACCGCTAAGAATGTAAGCCGTGAAAATATCTTTATTCAATCGGCTTCGTTAAATGGTCGAGATTTCAATAGAACGTACTTGATGCATAAAGAAATTATGCAGGGTGGTGATATTGAGTTTTTGATGAGTGATAAACCCAATCAACGTTGGGGTGCAAACATTCACTTGGATACGCCACCTGATTTAGGTATCGGTGAATTTAAACACGCGGGTGAACTTCCTGTAGGTTCTCGTTAATGTAGTCAAACGATTTTTTTGATTCAATATAAAGCCTCTTAATGTTCCTAAGAGGCTTTTTTGTCTAATCAAATCGATGTGTTTATAACCAGAGAGCGGGTTACTGAGAGTCATTTAAACAACAAAGTCCACCATACTATTCTTAGAAAGAAGCATCGTGGGCTAGGTATATTATTGGGTGCGTGTTGCTCTAGTTAGTATTGTTAAGCAGTTTTTTCATATTGAAACCAAGGAAGATAAAGCTGATCCCTTCGATTAATAATGAAACACCAACAAATGTACCTAGTAGTGATAATGAAAACTCAGGATTATTTAAAAGGAAGAAGAAATATCCACCAATAACAACAGAGAGCAAACCACTTAGAACCACCATATTGCTACCAGGAAGGTTTTTGTTTGTGAACCCAAAAATCATACGGGATAGACCATTAAAGATCATTACCACGACCATGATGGTTGTGATTGTCATCAAACCTTCTAACGGTTTAAAAAGAATAGATAAACCACCAATAATATAAAGCAGGGCACTAACAACGTACCATAGCTTTTCTTTCCACGAATGAATGCGGAACGTATGGTAAGCCTGAACTAAACCAGTAATGAGTAATACGACCCCGATAATCGTTGAAATCGTCACACCAGCCATTACAGGTAGGCTTGTTGCTCCTAACCCTGCCACTGCGGCAATGACACCAACAGTAATAAAGTATTTCCAGCTTTTTGAAATTAATGCCTGACTTGGCGTTTGAGTTTCCATTTTAACCTCTGAGTTAAATGTAAGGGACCTAGGTAGTGTAGTGGATAAAATGCTAATTAACTGATAAGCAAACTAAGTTTCCAAATTTTGTGATTACGCTCACGTTTTATTCTTATCGTACAAGAAAAGTGCAGACTGGTAATGATTACGTCGACTCTACGGAACTCTTTTGGTTTGTGAGAGCTATACTGAAAATAGCGCTTGTAGCAAACAATTCAAGAGCCTAAAATTATTATCATTTCAAAGTGGTATACGCATACTGCATTCTTCTTTATCTCTGTGATATAAGAAAAAATAAGGACAGTAACTTGCTAGAGCATCATGTACGTAATTATATTTCAGATAAACTGAGTTCCTTCGGTATTAATAGTGACCCTTACGGTTTAGAGCTTACTGCGGTATTTGTCCTCGTTGTTATTGGTGTTGCAACGATTAGTTATCTCATTACTCGCCATATTATTGTTCGAACGATAACGAATGTTCTTCATCGAGCAAACAAACCTTTATTAGAGAGTTTTTCAAATAATAAAGTGTTCGAAAAGTTGACTCTTCTTGTGCCTATTACTATTCTCGATTTACTTATTCCTCTGGCGCTAGGGCATTACAACTTACTTTCTGCGATTGCTGATAAGCTGCTGAGTATTTCGATTCTTGTTATATTTCTCGCTATGTTGTTTGCATTACTTGATGCACTTAATGATTTTGCGACTTCTAAAGGCATTACGCGTCGTATGCCGATAAAGAGCTTTGTTCAGCTGACTAAACTGTTTGCTTTTTTTGTCGGTATTGTGGTCTCAATGTCCATTCTTGCTAGTGAATCACCCGTGATATTTTTAAGTGGGTTAGGTGTGGCAACGGGTTTTGTTATGTTGGTATTCAAAGATACCATCTTAGGATTTGTGGCAGGGATACAGCTTTCAGCTAACCGAATGATTAGCTTAAATGATTGGATCGAAATGGATGCCTATAAAGCAAACGGTACGGTGGAAGAAATTTCATTAACCACGGTTAAAGTGCGAAATTTTGATAATACGGTAAGTATGTTACCGGCTTATGCACTTGTTCAAAATGCGTTTGTAAACTGGCAAGGAATGTCAGATTCTGGTGGCCGACGTATTAAGCGCGCGGTTAATATTGATGTTAATTCTATCCGCTTTATGACAGATGAAGAGGTTGAATCACTGAAAGATATTCGAATTCTTAGAGAATATCTATTTGAAAAAACAAAAGAGATAAAAACATTTAACGAAGAGTTAGATGATATTCCGCATTTGGGCAATATCCGTCAAATGACTAATATGGGGATCTTTCGTGCCTATTTAGCTGCTTATTTACGTACCCATAAAGACATACATCCATACATGATGTTTATGGTTCGCCAGCTAGAGCCGACGGCTGAAGGTCTGCCATTGCAAATCTATGCGTTCACTAATAATACTGACTGGGTCTTTTATGAAGGGGTACAGGCAGATATTTTCGATCATATTTACTCGATTATGCCATTGTTTGATTTACGTCCTTTCCAAGTGTTTGGAGGGTACGATGCAGTCACTCTTGGTCTCTCGAATGCGAACCGGTCATCCACTTCAAAACCGACAGTATAAATAATGGGTTATCGTGTGTAATCAACGGGATATTAACTGTATTGATTTAGAAAGGCGGGTTAAAAAGAAACAGATAGTGTGATTGGTTTCTGAGCGGGACGAAAAGAGACATCGTCTCGCTTAATACTTATTGTTGTGATTTATAATGCAGTAGATACAAAAAAGCCCCAGCATTTCTGCTAGGGCTTAGAATGTGGTGGAGGGATAGGGATTTGAACCCTAGAACCGCTATTAACGGTTGCCGGTTTTCAAGACCGGTGCTTTCGACCACTCAGCCATCCCTCCAATGCCGCGTATCATAGTGTGAGTTGATTTTCTTGTAAAGTATTTTCTCTAAAATTTAGTTCAACTGCCTGAAAAACAAACGTTATTGTTTGTTTTTAACCATATCGTTCAAATAACGATCGCTAAATTAATTATTTTTAATAGATAGAGAGTGATCACACTTACTTTTTCTCGTGGATTTACGTTGTTCAGTAAGTTGAGGTTGAGGATTATGAGTAACCTGAGAAAAGGCTTCTACATCATCATGAAGAAGCCCTTTTATTACTGAAGATTGTGGTGTTAATTATGAGGTTTTTCAAAAACGGCCACAGACCATGCAGGGGTATTTATTTTATTGTTAGTAATACTTGATACGGCCAACTTATTTTGTGAAATTGATTTATTTCCTTTCGTTGCTTGAATTGAGTGAAGGGTGTAGCCAGTTGCATCAACGTTAGCAAATTCACGGATGGCTGTTGGGGTTGCGTTTACCACAATGAGTAGACCATCACGTTGTTGGTCAATAGTGATGTCGTAGTTACTGCCGCTGTTATCGATGCTCATTACAATGACACCAACGGTTTGACTGTTGCCTGTATTGTGGAATTTCACACGTTTAATAATTTCATTGCCATGGCCTAAGGTAAGTAAACCTGAAGAGGCTCGCAATGATGCAAACTCCTCATAGAAGGCTTTCATTGCTTCGATATTTTCGGCTGTTGGTACGGTATTCTCCGCAGAGTTATCGATGACATCTTGAATCACCGTCCAGTTACTTCCGTCTTTATCTTCACGGGGTAAACCCACATCCCAGTTATTATTTTGTGCTGTAAAATCGACACGGTTGTACCAATCACCTGAGTCATAAGAATCGCGCTGCATTGATTTAGAACGCAATAATTCACTGCCCATATGGGTAAATGGAACCCCCTGACCGAGCATCGCAGTTGCTAATGAAACGGCTTGCATACGAGTTCTAATTTCTGCAGAAACACTGTAACCAATTTTATATTGGTTGTTGTCCCATAAGGTTTGGTTGTCATGCTTTGAGACGTAATTTTGTATTTCCCATGCGTCTTTTGCGTAACCAGCCGGTTGACCGTTGTAATCTAACTCTGAGCCTTTAATACTGTTATTTTTACTGTCAATAAAAAGGAAGTCAGATAAGTTGCCCGCCATACCTAGACGAGTTAAATCAGCGAGGTGTAGTGCTGTTTCTTTGCTTGTTTTATCCTGTTCGTTAGGTAATACAAACACACCATTACCAAAGCCTTGGTTTTCACGCAATCCCATTTCTGAATCGAATGGACCACCGCCACGAACGGAATCACGTAAGCGATCGGAAAAAGTACCTATGCCTGTGCCGTACATATTTGATTGAGTCGCTTGAGTAAATTGACGATCATTTTCTACTTCACCAAAATTCCAACCTTCCCCGTAGAAATAGGTGTTAGGGTCTACTTTTTGAACCGCTGAAAGTGTGTCCATAATTTGAGTTTTTGGATGATGTCCCATTAAATCCCAACGGAAAGCATCGATTTTATAATCTTGGGCCCAAACGACTAATGAATCAGAGATTAATTTCCCCATCATGGCATTTTCTGGTGCTGTATTTGAACAACAGGTTGAATTTTCGACGCTACCCGTCACTTCATTCAAGCGTTGGTAATACCAAGGAACAATGCGATCTAAAACCGATTTATTGCTTACTCCGGCTTCATTGGTGTGGTTATAGACAATATCCATGACCACATTCATTCCGATGTCATTTTTTATGGCCATAACCATTTCACGGAACTCTTTAATTCGAGTCATACCATCAGGGTTACTTGAGTAAGAACCTTCAGGGACGGTGTAGTGGTATGGGTCGTAACCCCAATTAAAACCATCAACATCACGTACATAACTATTTAAGCGTTGTATGACTGCATTTTCTGGAGAATCTTTTACTAGCATGGCCGTAAATACAGAGGCAATGCTGTCGTTTGTATTGCAGTAACTACCAAAATCATTGTCATTTTTTATTGTTGGTTTTAAACCGCATAATTTTACGAATGATTCGTCAATATTAGCGACTTGTGTCGTGTCTTCATTAATGGTCGCGATATCAAAAGTTGGTAATAAATGTAAGTGTGAAACGCCAGAGTCAGAGAGTGACTTTAAGTGCTTAACGGGTGCTGAATCAGCTTGACTGAACGCTGAATATTTTCCTCTGTTACTGGTAGGGGTTGATTGATCTAATGCTGAAAAATCACGTATGTGAGCTTCATATAAAATAAATTCAGCAGGGTTATTTTGTGCATGAGGAGAGGTGAGTTTGTTCCAACCAGTAGGCACCACTTCAGCATTATTTAAATCAATCACCTGGCTTAATTCTGAATTGGTTGAAAGACTCAGTGAATAAGGATCAGTGACTTGATAGGTTTCAATTTTATCTGTAGCAGGATGATAAACAGTGACTTCGTATTTATAGAAATCACCGTGTGTTAATTCTGTCTCTTCAGCGACCCAACTGCCGGTTGTTTGGTTAAAGACCATTGGGATCTTTTTATTTTCTTGCTTGTTGTTGTCATAAGAAACCAAAGAAACTGACTGAGACGTTGGTGCCCATAGGCGGAATGTGGTGCTGTTATTTGAATTAATAATGGCACCAAATTTTTCGCTGGTTGCTTGAGATGCATACAGTGAATCTAGGGCGCTGGCTATTTGAACTTCGGTCGCTTTAATTGCACCGTTATCATCAGAAGCAACAAGTAATAATTGCCCTTTTAATGCCTCTTTTAGAGAGAGGGTTGATTGAGAAAAATCGATATCAAAAGCGATAAAATCAGAGGCTAGGTGTGGTTTTTTTTCGGCACCTTTCCATTCTTCAGATTGACTTAATGTACTGCTGTTAATCACACTATCGGAACCAAGCACTTTTCTGGTTCTGCTATCAAAACTCATCCCTGCATTTTTTGCATAATATAACTCTATTTTAGTCGCTTCTTTACTGTTTATGAGTAGGGTGTTGTCGTTAGCGAAAATAGCACTGGCTCCTAATAATTCGATTGAATTAACGGGTTTATTTGCCATCGGATCGTAATAGACTTTATCGGTACCTTTGAAAATGAAAGCGGCGTTACCTATTGCGGTCGTTTTATCAAATTCAATTTTTAAATTTGCGGTTTGATAGTCACCGTCTTGTCTTGTATTTGGGATAATATTTAAACAGTTATCAGTACCATTGATAGGAATATCCCAATACACACCATAAGTATCACTAACCCCTGAAGATTCAATTCCCGGCCACGCTGAGTTAATGCCGTTAAGGTTAGTACACGAGCCTTCATTCCATACATGAAGACGGAATGCATTGGTATCCCCATCAGGAGTATTCATATAAACACGAGCATGATTCACTGGAATCTCACCAGTTGGAATAAGCTCAGGGTAAACGGCAGCAACTCCTTCTTGTGTGAATACTTCCCCTTCAGCATTTGTTTGGGATAAATCGACTCTACCGTTGAAATCATCTAAAGGTTTGTCGTTATTCTCGCCGATTCGTGGAATAAAATTCACACACTGAGAAGCGTGTGTTTTATCTACGTTGAGTGACCAATACACTCCAAATTTCGAATCTTTACCATCGGGTTTTAACCCTGTATTCCAATCATTGGCATTTGGGGTTTTATTAACATAAGCACCACAGTTTTCATCATTCCAAACATATAAACTGGCATTATCGTAGTGATCAGATATTGATTTAAAATAAACTTTAATGGTGTTGTTTTGTTCAACCGGAAGCTCGGTCTCTTCAGACGGTGAATTGCAGCCAAAAAGTAGTGAGGATGTTATTATTGTTAAAATAGATTTAGCCAAATAAGAATGTTTAAATATTGTATTAATATTATTCACGGTTAATTATTCCCATATATTTATTAGTAGAGGTTATAAATTAAGTGAAGAATAATATTATTTACTAAGTACATATTGTGATCGACTTAACCAGAAGTTATTTATTTTTAAAAAATATCATTCTGTTTGTTTTTACTAACAGGAAAAGCCCTTAAGGATGATCCTTAAAGGCTTTTTTGTGTTCTGTTTATTTTATTTTATTTTTTACTTTCTAACGCGTTAACAAAAACCGTTTTGGCATCTTTAATCCCTAATGCTTTTGCTTCTTCTAATAAGGCGAGTGCTTTCGTTATATCATTTGTTTTCACCGCTTCAATAATCGCATTATGGTAAAACGATTGAGTCTCAGGTTGAGCTGATACAGTGAGAGGTGTCATTTGCTGTTTTGGTGCTTTATGCGCATGTAATGACAGTGTTTTTACTGACAAGGTTAGCTTTCCAAAACGCTTATAGGTATAAGTCGGGTCTGTGACCATTGGCATGGCTTCACCTAATTCTTCAGCTCTGATTCTTGCTGGGTGTTTTACTTTTATTGATTGACCTAAATAAGCCTCTGACGAGTAAATAATAAAATAAGGGGTTTTTGTCGCATCAAGATTGAAATTTAATTGAAATTGAGTACGGGTAAAAGCGTCAGACGTTTTAATATTAAATTGTTCTAAATTTGTGGTGCTGATAATTTTGAACTGGTCGTCAAGCGCGATCAATTTAGGAGCAACGACCGAGTCATTAATCATTAAACTAGAAAGACGTAATTGCACTTTTCCTGAACGTTCAGATAATTTGAAGGCATTAAAATAACTATTACCATCAGAGAAATGACCGATGGGTGAATCTGAATCGAGTTGAAAATCGATATTTTCAGTTGTATTTAATGAGATCCATGGAAATTGAGAAAAGTTACTGCAACAAACTTCAGAAGAGGCAATAGGAACAATGGGTTCTTGAATGATTTCTGTCGAAGAACATGCGGTTAAAGAAAGGCCGACAAATAAGCTAAGTAATAATTTTTTGGTGTTCATCAAGATTCTCCATGATCAGATAAATAAACGCAAAAAGGCAGCCGACTTGGCTGCCTTTAATTTTAAAGTAATTAGAACCAAATTTCAGTGTGAACACCGATAATTGTTTCTGATTTACCATCTTTAATGCCAATACGGCTTGCACTTGCCTCATCATCAGCTGAAATGTAGCTTACGTATGGTTTGATTTGTGGTCGACCAAAGTAATCTGCATTAACGGTAAATGCAGCGGCTAATTCAGCATTTAAATAGGTATTTTTTACCGCGTCTCCAGTGCGTCCCCAATAACCGTTTTCACCTTCTTCGTGACCATAAGAACCCGTCATTTCGATACGTAGGTTGTCATTCACTTTATATGATGGACGAGCAGCAATTAGGTAGCGCTTTAAATCTTTGGCACCAAATAGTTCATCTAGAGCTGCAAAATAAGTGATTTCAGAACCCATTTGCCAGTTTTCAGAGATGTTTACGACACCATAAGAAGTTAAGAATAAAGATTCTGCATTGTCATCACCACCAGACCAGCTACCAAAGTTTACGCCTCGGTTTTGAGCCGCACCTTTACCGTAAGCGATAGCGGTTTGTGACCAACCATCTAAGCCGTAGTAGCTAGAGTTTAATGTGATAGAAGCACCGATACCATCATCATGTTCAGCGTTAGCTTGAGTTATGTATTTGAAATCAAAATCTAAGCTACCAAAACCAACATCAACACCGTAATAGTATAAATCATGCGATGTTAACGTTTGTCGACCATCAGTACCTGGACCGTTATTTATATCACCATCAGTATCCGCAGCTACAATAGCAAAACCTGCAGTATTGCCAGCAATTTTAGTTTGAATACCTGCGCCAACTCCTGATGATTGTTTCCAAAATTCACCAGAAAGAAGTCCTGCAGCACGGTTTAGGTAACGTTGGCCACCCCAGATAGAGGTATCTTCGCCTAGGTAAGATAAGCCACCAATCTCAACAAAGGTTTCTTTAATTTCAAACTGGGCTGTTGTGTTGTCTTTTTGGCTACCAGGAGATGAGTAAGCATAAGAGTTTCCGTTACCGTATTCAGAACGAACAACAAAGTCAGACCAAACACCATTCGCATGCTCGGTGTGTTTTTTGATTACAAATTCAACTTGGTTAGTACTTTTTCCGTGAGTACCAGCCGTTAGGTAATCAGGTTTACCAAATTCAGTATCTACTGTTTCGCCATCGACCATACGGAAGTTCATAGACCCGTAACCGTGTATTTCCCAACCATCTGTTAATACATCAGTTCCATTTACTTTTTCAACTTGAGGAGCGGCTTCGTCTCCCGTAATCACATCTAAAGCAATGTCTGTTTCTGCTAGAGCAGCGCCTGAAAATAACGCTGTAGAAACAGCGGCAGCAAGCAAAGTGTATTTATTCATTTTCATCTTAAAATCCTATTTCCTTTTTAAAGGATATTTTGATTTGAAAATGTTTACTTAACTAAAGCTGTGTAGGGAAGCAAGTAAACATCGTCGTCGTTATTGAACGAGATACAGATTAAAAATAAATGAGAATGTTTAACTCCTCCTCCTTTTATAAAAGAGAGGGCGTAGGCTTAGGGATGAGAAAACGAGGCAGGAGGTCTTCTGTTGATAAAAATCACACTTGGTGTAGATATTGGATTTATTTATGAGAGAAGAGTCACGTGAGGAGATATTTAAAAATTGAAAATAATGCTGAAATAGCGAAAATAAAAAAATTGGAAATAATCAAAAATGTGATCTAGCTAATAGTAGACTTCACTGACGATAAATAGTTCAGTTTGTATTGTTTATTTACACAGAGAAACCATGATTGGTTTACGTCTTTTTGGCGTTGGATTCTAGACGGCACCCCCATTTTCTTTGATGATGTAGCGCTGTGTTTTATTTATAATTACTTTTAATTAACGTGTTGTTTTGTCTAGTTTATGGTGATGAAAAATCAAGAACCTATCGATGGTGAGTATTTTTTACATATTATACTTTATAAGATTTTAGTTTTTTCTTCGTTGTTGCTAATGTATTTTAATCTCTGATTCTAACTGGTTTTAAGGATGCTCATTGTTTAGGTTATTAATCGTTTAGTCTTCCGATATGTACTCATGTTTTAGATTGTTTTTTGGAATAGAGTGAATGAGTAAGCGTTAGTAGCGTACTCTTTTTCTTGTTTGCTCTAATATATATTAGAGCGATAAATAATACGTTAAGATCTAGTGTAGTACATATATTTAACATGTTTTAGCAAGAAAAAACCAGTAAGTGGCAATACTTTAAATGTATTTAAAGAGAGAGGTTTGAAGAGCGATAAATAAATTGAATTTGGAGTGGATAGTTTAGAAAATAACGCCCTATTTACTCGTAAAGTAATAGAGCGCTATAGTGGGAGGGGGTATCGATTAAGTGGATATCTAGCTTACATCCTTACAACAATACTTTGATATGGTGCGAGTGTTAGTTGCTCTCCAAAATGAATTACTGGTTCTAGATTTGCAATTAAACACTCTACTTCTTTGCCCGTTAAATGCTCAGGAAGAGTTAACGTCTGAGGCTTGGCAGTAAAGTTATTTAGCACGACTAAATGTTGATCTGCATCTTTACGCTCATAAGCAAATACCGAAGGGTGATCTTCAAACAGTGGAATGAAATCACCATATACAATTACAGGATTCTGTTTTCTCAGTGCGATCAGTTTTTGGTAATGATAGAAAACAGAATCTTTATCTTCCAAAGCCGCAGCAACGTTTATCTCAGGGAAATTCGGGTTCAATGAGATCCAAGGCGATCCTTGAGTGAAACCTGCGTGCGCAGAGTTGTCCCAATGCATTGGTGTACGCGCGTTATCACGGCTATTGGCATGAATGCCTTTCATCATGGTCTCATGATTGACGCCTGATTCAGTTTTCACTTTATAGAAGTTCAGTGTTTCAATATCTTTGTATTCTTCTAACGTATCAAATGCCACGTTAGTCATGCCAATCTCTTCACCTTGGAAGATATACGGTGTTCCCTTCAATAAATGCAGAGTTGTCGCTAACATCTTCGCGGATTCAACACGATATTGACCATCACAACCGTACTTAGAAACAACACGAGGCAAATCGTGATTATTCCAAAATAGTGAGTTCCAACCATTATTGCTTAACTCAAGCTGCCATTTAATCATCACTTGCTTAAAGGCATTAAGATCTAACGGTTTTGGTTTCCACTTATCGCCGTCTTCCCATAACAGAGTAATGTGTTCAAACTGAAACACCATTGATAGTTCGTTACGAGCAGGGTTGCTATAAAGCTGCGCGGTTTCTGGCGTGGCATCCCATGTTTCACCCACAGTTAATAGATCTTTATTACCGAAGGTCGCTTGGTTCATTTGTTGAAGAAGCGGGTGAAGACGTTCCCCGTTCCCTGTGATCTTTTTGTCGATTTCTTTACCGATCAAATCAATCACATCCAGACGGAAACCACCAATACCTTGGTCTATCCACCAGTTCATCATATCAAACACTTTTTGATGAACAGCAGGGTTTTCCCAGTTTAAATCTGGCTGACGTTTTGAAAATAAGTGGAAAAAGTATTGTTGATTCTTTTCATCCCACTCCCATGCAGTCCCACCAAAGATAGAGCCTAACTCACTTGGCGCTTCACCGTTTTCATCAGCATCACGCCAGATATAGAAATCACGGTATTCACTGTCTTTGTTGTTTTTTGCTTCAACAAACCAAGGGTGCTCATCGGAGGTATGGTTAACGACTAAATCCATTACGATTTTAATGCCACGTTGCTCTGCTTTTTGCATTAACTCACGCATGTCATTCATTGTACCAAATTCAGCGGCAATGGCTTGATAATCAGAGATATCATAGCCGTTATCATCCATTGGAGACTGATAAACAGGAGAGAGCCAAATAACGTCGATACCAAGAGTGGTTAAGTAATCGAGTTTACTGATAATGCCTTGTAAATCACCAATGCCATCATTATTTGAATCATAAAAGCTGCGTGGGTAAATTTGATAAACCACACTGTTATGCCACCAACGTTTTTCCATCTTGATATCCAATATTCATTAAAGAAAGTAACGTTAATATAGCGAAATTAAGTCGGCATGAATAATTGATAATTTGAACTCTGATATAGAAAAAATTTATATCACGAGTATGGTAGAGTTGAACTTATGATATGGATAGTAATGATGGAAAAGCAGTATCGCTACTTTTATGAAGTGGCTCGCCAAGGAAGCATTAAAGCCGCGGCAGATAAATTGTGCATTAGCCAACCAACGTTAACGACGGCCATTCAAAAATTAGAAGCGTTATTGGATACGTTATTGTTTCATCGTAAATCTAAAGGGGTTGAACTTACCAGTGCTGGCTGGGTTTACTACCGCTATGTACAAGATATTTATGAAAAACATGGCCAAATGATGCATCAACTTTCAGACATGAAAGCCCGCAGCCAAGGTAAAATTAAAATCGGTATTGGTGAAGCGTGGTGGGAATGTTTTGCTGCGGATGTAATTAAACAGTTTATAGAGACACATCCCAATAATTCGCTTTATATTGAATTTGGTAATGGCTTATCAATGTTAAGTCATTTGCTTAATGGTGATATAGATCTATTTATCGGTCATGAAATAGAAAATATTGATTCTCGTAACCGAGTGCGGTTTATTCCATTATTTACTGAATGCGAAGCCTTATATGTTCGAGAAGGGCACCCTTTATTAAGTAGAGGAGAACTAAACGTGCATGATTACCCACAGATAAAAGTAACGCCAGATCATAGTCGAGACGGGAAAGTACTTAATGATAAAGGGGCTGAAACCTTTGCAATCAAAGCGCAGCAAGCCAAAGTGGTTTATGAATTGGACTCACTAAAAGCCAGTATTGATATGCTTAAAATGAGCGATGCCATTATGCCTTATACCGATAAGATCAAAGAAAAAATGACACAGCAAAACATTGTCACCTTACCAATGAAAGAGAATAAACAAGGCGTAGTCGGAATTTATTCAAATACTGAAGTACTGTCTGAAAATATGGAATACCTAGTGAGTTTATTTAAGTAATATTTACCGAGATTCTATGTGGTTATAATAGCTAAATATAAAAAAGGAGACCGTATGTTCTCCTTTTTTAGATTCAAAAAATGACGAGAAAAATCAAAATGGCCCATTGATTTTTGGATTGTTTTTAATTAATTCTTTGAGTTGTTCTAATAGTGCGACGCTTTGTTTATTTTGTAATTTATCTTTGTGTAGATATGCGCCAATCGTTGCTTTACTAAAACACTCTTTCATCTGTAAAGGAACGAGATCAAACCCATCAAAATAATCTCTCATTGTAATTGGATAAGGCAAAATAGCATCACTGTTTTGTAATAAATCAATGGCGGTTAACAGTGAGTTGGTATTGTAGATAACCTTTTCTTGTAAATAGTGACGCTTCTGAAAGGAGTTTAACGCTTCATTTTGTTTTTGAACTAAATGCAAAAAGCGTTTTTTTGCTGCCCCTAAATCAACGGATGGAAAGCGAGCAATGTCTTCATTACTACACGTGATTTCAAGTAAAGGGTGTCCCTTTCTTACGTAAACTTCTTCACTGCATTGAAAAAGGGGATGGAATAAGATGTCTTCATATTGCGCTAAGCCTAATATTTCATGACCAACGAAAATACTGATTTCATCACTTAAGAGAAGATTCATTAATTGAAGGTGATTACCAACATCAATTGAGATATTACTGTGAGGATAAGTGTCTTTAAATTCTTGTACGTAATCACGAATAAATAAATGCCACCACGCGTCACCGCATCCAATTTTGAGTTCAGTCTGGTGTCTCAGTTTATTTTTTTCTAGTTTATTGAGCGTGTTTTCATACAGATTTTGCATCATTTTTGCTTGCTCATAAAGTAACTCGCCACTTGATGTGAGAGTGATCCCTTTTGAGTTACGATCAAACAGTTTACTGCCAAGCTTTTCTTCTAATTTTTGCATGTTATGGCTTAATGTCGGCTGGCTTAAACAGAGGTTATTGGCTGCCTGAGTGACATTTTGTGTTTTAGCTACTTGAATGAATTGAATCATTAACTTAAACATAATAGCTCTTTGCTTTGATAAGAAAGAGCTATTTTATGTTGCTTATAATTGGATTTCTACTGATTGCTACTCGTTTTGATACATGGCGAAGCCAAATGGAGGCAATGTTATTGTTTTCATCAATGTACAAGGTGTTTCGTTATAAATATCAATGACATTTTGTTCAGAAAGTAGGCTTGGTAATGTGATGTCTACTGATTTTTCACTGTTATTCATAAAAATGGTAATGCAGTCAGTGCCATTTTCTTTTTGATAAATCAGAGATTGCTGCGTGTCGTCCGCCATTAACCATTTAATACCATGAGTGCTTAATGCAGGATGTTTTTTGCGTAATTTAATGATCTGCATGATGTGATGTTTCATGTTCATATCATGCTGAGTTTCATCCCAAATCATGCATTTACGATTTAATGGATCAGCCCCGCCATCTAAGCCAATTTCACTACCATAATAAATACAAGGTGTACCGCTGTGAGTAAATTGGAATAAGTACGCCAGTTTTACTTTGTCTTTATTACCAGAACAGCGATGAAGAATACGAGCCGTATCATGGCTATCTAATAATGAAAACGCCACTTCATTAACCGTAATAGGGTAGCTGGTATTGACATCATTGACTGCATATTTGAACTGATTAGCACTTAGATTTCCTTGAGCAAAAAATCCTATCATGGCGTCGGATAATGGGTAATTCATTACGGCATCAAATTGGTCACCAGCAAGCCAATTCATTGAGTCATGCCATGCTTCACCTAAAATATAGATCTCAGGTTTGATTGCTTTTAACTCATCACGGAATCGTCGCCAGAAGCGTTGGTCTACTTCGTTTGCAACGTCTAAGCGCCACGCATCAATATCAAAATCACGTACCCAGTATCGACCGACTTCAAGTAAATATTCCATCACTTCTGGGTTTTCAGTATTTAACTTTGGCATGTTTTGCGCAAAGGCAAAAGCGCGGTAGTTGAGATACTCTTTACTGTGTTGATCTTTTTTAGACTCGTCCACAAGAGGGAATTGTTCAACATAGAACCAATCAATGTATTTGGAGTTCTTGCCGTTTTTGATGACATCTTGCCATTGAATAGAATCGGCACCAATGTGATTGAATACGGCATCTAACATTACCTTCATCCCACGTTTATGGGCTTCCGAAATTAAGGTTCTTACGGTGTCGTTGTCACCAAAAGCCGGATCAACGTTTAGATAATCAACAGTGTCGTATTTATGGTTAGTTTTACCTTGAGTAATTGGTGTGAAATACAAACCGGTAATACCGAGATCTTGCAAGTAATCAAGATGGTCAATAACACCTTGTAAGTCCCCCCCAAAGAAGCTGTTAGTTTTAGGATCTTTAGACCCCCAAGGCAGTGCATTTTTAGGTGAAATTGATGGATCACCATTGGCAAAGCGCTCAGGGAATATTTGATACCAAACCGTTTCTTTTACCCAGTGTGGTGGGTTAAATACATCGATAGGGTTCATGTATGGGAAGCAGTAAAAATTGAGTAATTGGCTTAATACTGGATCTGCATCATCGGTGATTGTGAAGATTTGTTTTTCAGTAACGAGCAGTGTTTCGCTCTCTTTACTTTCCAGAATAAAAGCATAACGAGCACGTAAAAATCGAGGCTGTGCTTCGCAGAACCAGTAATCAAACAGTTCTGTTTCACACTCTTTTTCCATAACAAAGTTTTCGCCGCCACTCCAACCCATTGCATCTTCTGCATTGAGGTTGCCGCCACCGCCACCGGATGTCCAATCGTATGGGTCTCCAATTCTTAGCGTGGCGTTATTGACTTCGCCTTTTGCGGTGCGAATGCGTAAGTGGAGGGTATCCTTATCATAAGTATAAGAATAACTTGAGTGAGATCTATGATAAATCGCTGCTTTTGTAATCATGATTAATACCGTTTAATGAAAGTACCAACCAGAATAACTATCTGACGTAATAGCTACTCAGGTTGGGATAATACCAATCGTAGTAAATAACTGATCATCCTAGCTGGTTAAAATGCTCGATAACTGTGTTGAAATTTTTGATTGTAGAATAACTACTTATCGAAACTATTTTGTTGAAAAGTGCCGCCTTGTTCTCAAGCATTTTTCCTGCGCTATTTATGTTCACTTACTTACTGTGATTGGTATAATATTTAAATATGAAATTCTATTTTTGGTGCGTTTGTTCGTAATATTTCACGACGCGTAATACTTCACTGACGCTCCACGCTTGAGCAAAACAACCACGAGATTGACTTGGTGCGTAACCATCATAGATTTCAGCCAATTGACCAATACAACCTTCATATAGGCCATCTTGGTTATGCTCAATAAACTGCTCCACAATACGAACTAAGTCTTTATCTTGTGGGAATTGACGTAAGATTCCCATTAAGAATTGACCAATCATAAAGCCCCAAACTGTGCCTTGGTGGTAGGCCATATCTCGGTCAAAATGCGAGCCTGTACACACGGCTTTAAATTCAGGATCACTCATTGCAAGCGAGCGTAAACCCAAGGGTGAATATAGCTCTTTATAAATGGTAAGAATGACCGAACGTGCTCTTTCTTGACTTAATATTGGGTAAGGAAGGCCAACGGCATAAGCTTGATTTGGGCGAATTTGTTGGTTTACTTCACCTTCTTTAATCCAATCATTTAAGTAACCCGCATCATTGTAAAACTCGTCGTTAAAGGTGGTTTTTACTTGTTCTACAAGCGCTGGTAATTCTGGCATTGGTTTGTTCAGTTTTTGGTTAAAGAAATCCAAAATAGACAACGCATTAAACCAAAGCACATTGATTTCTACAGCGCAACCATGTCTTGGTGTCGGTACGATATCTCCGTAACGAATGTCCATCCAAGTCAGTTGGTCAAAGCCACTTCCGCCGCTAATTAATCCATTATCTAGCATCTTAATGTCAAAATCGGTGCCGTTGCGATAGTGCTGATAGATGTTGCTCATGCACTGATATGCTTCATCACGAATGAACTCTACATCACCACTGGCTTGGTAATACTCATAAAGACTCACAATGAACAACAGAGAGGCATCAATGGTGTTATACATTGGCTCAACCCCAGCTTCTGGGAAGAGGTTTGGTAATACGCCACGACGCTCATAACGAATAAAGGTGCGGAAGATCTGTCTTGCGTCTTCAAACTGGTTGGTCGATAAATTACAACCCCATAAGGCAATCATGGTATCGCGTCCCCAATCAGCAAAGAATGGGTAACCGGCAATGATGGATTTTGATTCGGTAGAGTCACGATCAACCACAAATTGCTCACTGGCGCGCACGAGTTGTTGGCCAAAAACACTCTTAATTTGAGCTTGTTCAATATAGGTTTTTTGGCGTTTAATTTCAGTATCAATCATGGCATCTACTGATTGAGTTGCTAGTAAGGCAGCGCGTTCTTCTTCTGCTTCAAAGATGACATAAAATGCTTCGTGAGTGTCGCTACCGGTAAAGTCGATAGTATGCAGTGACATTTGAGCGTCAGTCGCAGGGCGGCCATCTCGTGCATCATAAGAGAAGAACAGGCCTGATTCATAACGAGGCGTGTCTAATGCGGAATCTACGCCATTATGACGATAAGCTAAGGTCTGGTCATTACTGCTGATGTGGCCATCTTGATGTGTAAATTCTTGTTGTCTTGATAGATTCTGTCCTTTTGCACAGAAGTGATATTTTGGTGTTACATTCAACGTAAATGCTTGTTCCAATGGATTGAATATTTGATATTTTACGGCAAGACGATTTACACCCTGAACCATCACAATCGTTTTAGTGATTTCAATACCACGAATACGATAAGTAAATTCAGGAAGATGAGTTTGACTGAAGTTATCAAACAACAGCGTTGAATCAACGGTGTCATAAGGATTTACATTTGCTTGTGAAGAGAGTGGGTGGCATTCACCGCTTGGTAAGGTAATGCGATCATCCAGATGACGAACAAAACTAAAACGATTGTTTGGTGCCACAAGGCTTGCCATAAATAAGGCGTGATCGGTACGGGTGCACGATCCTGCAAGGGTAAGAGAAGAGTAACCACCTAATCCATTCGTTAATAAGTAGTTTGATTCTTCAAGGCGATCCATATCGCGAAAATTGGCTTTAGAAAGAGATATTTTCATGTGAACCTTACGATTTAATGTTAAATATTTCCCCGCCTTTACTCACTTTTGTTGGTGGTTTAAATTGGCAGGGGAGTTTATTGTTAGCTTTTTATTTCGTTATAAACGAGCAATAGTTTTTGTACTTCGCCTTGGGTATACGCGAGATCTTGGCTCTCTTCATATCCCCAAAGTGGCGTAATTTTTACGTTATCTTTCGTTGGTATTACTTTGATGGCGACAATGCGTTCTTGCTTATTATCTGAGATGAAAAAGAGGTAAGGCTGAGGCTGTTTAAGTAAGGCATTGTATTGCGATGGGGTGGTGTATACGGCATTTACGGCTTTAACATCTTTAATGCCATAAAAGTGCTGTGCGTAAGCTAATACAGGCAGCGCCATTTCTTGTAATTGTTCATAACTGCTTTCTACATGAAATGATCCACAGTTGCTTGGGATCTGATCATGCAGTGCCTTGTATTCGGAATGAATAGTCTCTAATGGCTGTGTTAAATAGTGTTGCTCAAACTGTTTAGCCACAAGAAATAACTCATCATTATTCACGCATTGTGTAAAATTACGTTGTTGCTCTGTAAAGGTTGAGTAGTCAAATGATGGCTTAGGAAGGCTACTATAAGCAATGATAAAGCCGGTAATGAAAATAACAACAGCGACTGCAATATGAAGCATATAGTCGTGAATGCGTTGAAGTTGGCCGCGAAAAATCAAAATGTGACTCCTTTTACATCATCTGTCTAACTTAGTTATTAGCCTCACTGCCCTTTAATAATGCAGAGGGCAGTGAGTCTATTCGTCGGTTTATGCTTAGGCTGATTATTTATTAAATTCAGCTGATTTTATTAAGTATTTGATTGATTCTTCAGTCTCGCTATCAAAGAAATGCAGTTTGGTATTGTCGATAACAAGCGTGATTTTTTCGTCAATCTCAACATCGGGTTCACCGGTGCCTAATGTGCCAACAAAGAGATTCATTGGTGCGGCATTGAAAAACACATTAATCGCATCGCCTAGGTATTCACTGTTCATTGCGGTGGTTTCAAAGCAACAATCAGGGAATGCATCGCGGTATTTCTTACCAGAACGAATCGCACTTGAACGTGCGCCTAAGGTGACGGATTTACCGTTATAACCCGCGTTATTTAAAATCTCTTGATCGCTTTCATTTAAGGTAATAGTAAAGGCGTGGCACATGAATTGGCCGCCTTCGTACATGCCTTCAATCAAGTTCATTGATGGCATGCCCATAAAGGTCGCCACAAAACAGTTTTTAGGATTAGTAAATAACTCTTTTGGTGAGCCAATTTGTTGTACTTCACCCATCGACATCAATACGATGCGATCCGCCATGGTCATTGCTTCAACTTGGTCATGGGTAACGTAAATGGTGATGGCACCTTTGTCTTTGTGCATACGAGATATTTCAGTACGGGTTGTGGTACGTAATTTCGCATCCAAGTTACTTAGTGGTTCGTCCATCAAATACAATTTAGGGGTACGAACCATTGCTCGGCCTAAAGCCACACGCTGACGCTGACCGCCTGAAAGCTCTTTTGGTTTACGCTCAAGGTATTCGGTTAAAAATAGATCTTCTGAGATGTTATCAACTGAGCTTTTAATGTCATCACTTGGGTAATTACGCAACTTTAAGCCGTAGCCAATGTTGTCACGAACGGACATGTGTGGATAAAGCGCATAGCTTTGGAATACCATCGCAATATCACGATCTTTTGAGCTAACATCGTTTACGACTTCGCCATCGATGATGAATTCGCCATCGGTAATGTCTTCTAAGCCTGCAATCATGCGTAGTGTGGTGGATTTCCCACAACCCGATGGACCAACAAGAACAATGAATTCACCTTCTTCAATTTCTAGATTGAAATCACGTACCGAACACGTATCAGAATTAGGGTATTTTTTATTGATGTTTCTTAATGAAATCTTGCTCATTAGCCTTTTACTCCACCAGACGTTAAGCCGCCCACGATATAATCTTGAAATTTATAGAACACAATAACAGGCGGAATTGCTGCTAAGACCGCGCCTGCTGCGAATACGTTGTAGCTAGATTCTTTAATATTATTGATAAGTCCCATAAGGCCAACCGCCAGTGTTTTCGCTTCTGAATCCATACTTGCAATCAGGAACTTAGGCATGATGATGTCGCCAATTGGACCTAAGAAACAGAAGATAGCGATAACCATGATCATTGGTTTGACTAGTGGCAACAGTATTTCTTTGAAGATTTGCATTTGAGTTGCACCATCAATTTTTGCTGATTCATCTAATGCGCGAGGAATCGAATCGTAGTAGCCCTTCATTAAAATCGTATTCATTGTGATGCCACCTGTGGTGTAGATGAGGATCATAAAGATATACGTATAAAGTGTGGCGTTGGCGGAGCTGTAAATACCGATAGAGTTCGCAATCGCATACAGAGCAATTAAGCCACTGCCTGATGGGATAATTTGAATGATCAGTAATGACATTAATGCACTCTTACGAGATTGATAACGATAACGAGAGTAAACAAACCCCGAAATAGTTACGATAAACGTAGAGAGGATCATGGTGATTATTGACACTAAGAAGGTATTTCTGTACCAACTTAAATAAGGCGTATTATTGAAAAGCTGAACAAAGTTCTCGGTTAAACTAAAATTTTCAGGGAAAAATGAGGTTGAATACAGTGAATTACTCACGTTAAACGCACTCATTAAGGTAACTAGTATTGGGTAAAGAATGATCACTGCCATCGAGATAAGAAACACATAACAACAAGCCACACCCATGTTCTTAGTGATGACATGACGATTAAAACGTTTCGCTTTGATTTGACGAGTTAAAGGGATTACTTTGTCCATTACATCACTTCCTCATTTTTAAAGGCACCCGCTTTCAGCCATGAATACAAGACCACGGCACCAACAACAGTACTGGTGATTAAGGTATATACCGCCGCTTCGTTGTATTTAGCATCCATCATTAAACGGAAACCAAGGGATGAAATCGTATCGAGTGGTTTGTAGATTGAGCCTACCGTTTGAACCGTGGCTTCACCTAACATGTAAACGATGGTGACGTTATTAAAGTTGAAGGTAAATTGAGTAATAAATACCGGAGCAACACTTATTAATATCAAGGGTAGAGTGATGTCGAAGAAGTTGGTCCATGCATTACCACCATCGATGGCACTCGCTTCATATAAGTCATCAGGGATAGTTTGTAATACGCCTGTCACCAAGATAAATACGTAAGGGAAGCCTAACCATGCTTGAATTAAGATGATGGTGATTTTGGCGTAATCTGCGTTTAGGAAGAAGCCAATAGCTGTGCTTACATCGTATTCGTTACCGGTGAAAAACGGGATAACCATGGTGTTCATGCCGCCAATCTTTGAGAAGAAAAGTTGGAAAACAAGAATGGTTAAAAAAGCAGGAACTGCCCAAGGTAAAATATACACAGTACGGAAGAATTTTTTCCCTCTGATGTGTTTATTATTAGCGACAACGGCAAGGACTGTACCTAATACAATCGTCAGGGCAGAAGCACAGAAAGTCCAAGTTAATGTCCATGATAAGGTTTCTTGGAATGCGGCAGCTGTTCGTTCGTTCGTAAACAAACGCTCAAAGTTGGTAAAGCCTTTCCACTCAATAAGAAATGCAGGTGGTAACACCGGGCGCTTAAAGTTAGTAAAGGCCACGACAATGGAAACGATCGCAGGCAGTAGAGCAAACACAAACAGCAATATGAACTTAGGTGCGGTAATTAGATTCGGAACGATTTCGTGTGATAACCCACGTACTTTTTCAGTAAAGGTAATCGCAAAACCAGATTCATCTATTTGTCGTTTTACGTCTTTTGCATCGCGAGCAAAAGCGTAATGCAATGCGAAAAAGACTAAGATCATCATTGCGCCAACGGTTGAACCTACCATGATAAGGAAAGAATCATCGACAAAGCGTTCAGCACCAATGGTGATTTTTCCATTCGGTTGTTCGACAGCTAAAAGACGGAAGTTAGGAAGGGTGAATTGAATAAAAACCAATATCTCTAAAGCCAATATAGAGA
The DNA here is from genome assembly GCF_963890165.1 of Aliivibrio sp. SR45-2. Classification (NCBI taxonomy): domain Bacteria; kingdom Pseudomonadati; phylum Pseudomonadota; class Gammaproteobacteria; order Vibrionales; family Vibrionaceae; genus Aliivibrio; species Aliivibrio sp. SR45-2. Next base: position 64,497 of record NZ_CAWPRC010000205.1, read on the forward strand.
ACCCAAATAAAGTCTCTCGCATTCGACGCAGTAGAAGGTGCCCACTACCAGGAATCAGCATAGAGAGCCAGAATACAAACTGTTGACTCATGTAAATAACCTACTTATTTATCTAGTTGTTGTGTAGATATGTCATGTCTTTGTATTGCACGATGCCGTTATTTGGCATCGTGCAGATAGATTGAAATCGAATGGATGCGGATTACATGTCTTCGATATCAATTTCGATCGTATCAACGGCTGCATCTAGTACCGCTTTTACATCTTGACCTTGTGCTATTTGAGCAAGACCCGTTTTCATTGGTCCCCACACTTTCATGAACTCTGGGATGCTTGGCATCGGTTGGCCGATGTTTGTCGCATCAAAGATAGCTTTGTGTAGAGAGCCTTCTTTGTAATTTACCGATAGGCTAGGTGAGACTTCACGAGTGTCTGCATACCATTTGTTTGCATTTTCAGGCGTTGCTAGGAATTTAATAAACTCGCGTGCACCTTCTTGATTATCACTGTAACCATTTACAGTCATCCCTTTTGTGCCTGTTAGGGCTTTATATGGATGACTGCCATCCCAACTTGGAATTGGTGCTGCACCAACGTTAATGCCTGCTTTTTCAATATCAGCAATTGCCCATGGGCCGTTGATAATTGCTTTTAGCTTACCTTCCATGAAGTACTTCATCATGATGTCATAAGCAACGGTATCATCTTGCATTAGTGTCCAATGACTCACACCACTGTTATATAAACCTTGAGCCGCTAAACCTGCTTTGATTGCGTCTGGTGTATTTAAACCAATATCTTCAGGGTTATTGTCTTTGAAGATATAACCGCCATTAGACATAAACAGGCCGCCAGTGAAGTAGAAATCAGTAAATTTCGCAGCCCACTCTGATGGTGGGATTTCTTTCAGTGTTTGTGGAGCTTCTTTTATCATGTCTTTGTTGTACAGAAATAGGGTTGTATCGGTAGACATTGGAAGCATGTAGGTTTGGCCGTTATAGGTTGATGCGTTGGTTGCGGCATCGGTATAACCGTTAACGGTGAAATTGGTTGGGGCAATTAAATGTTGATCCGCTAGTTCACCAATACGGTCATTTGGGATCATGAAAATATCAGCAATGTTGCCTTTTTGAGTCGGTAGGGCAGCCAGTAAATCAAACATACTTGTTGCTGCGACTTCAACTTTAAAGTCTTTACCTTGGTTAAATTGCTCTGCCAATTCGGTGAAGTAAGGTACGTAGCTTTTTTCTACACCGATAACAATGTTTTCTGCGGCCATTGCGGTATTGCTTAATAGTAGGGTGGCTGAAACGGCAAGCGATATTTTCTTAATCATTTTATTGCTCCTGAAAAGGGATAGAGTTTTAAACCGATAAAATCACGTTGGTATAATTTAATGGTATCAACAGCTTATATTTAGTATTAAGCGGTCTCTCTAGAGTGCTTCCTGCGATACATGTTTGCCTGTTTATAAGGCTAACGTCATTGGATTTATCATAGGCCGCGGGTGAGACAGGGTGAAATACTATTTATCTTAGGAAGCCATAGATAAAATGCATATCACATAGATAAATGTTATCTAACGCAACGATATCTAGGGTATTTATTATCTTTGATAGGTTAAAAACGTGAGAGTAATAACAGTCTGTAGGACGAGACAGAAGAGAGGGGCAAATAGGTAGGGTAAACAAAAGCAACTTTAGATCACAAATGTAGATAAAATTAAATATAGGTATTTGATAAAAACAGGCTAAGTCAAAGACGGAAGCTTGCATTGTAACTCAATATGAAGAATGAGCCCCCAGTTAAGGGGAAGTGATAATACAAAAAAGACAATATAAAAAAAGGCCAAGTTGAGTACATTCAACTTGGCCTTTCTCTGTTAATCGAACCATTACTCATTGTTGGTTTATTGATTATTCCTTTAAATTACGTAAAAAGGTGACGTAATCATTATCAATTCTATATCACGTGGTTCGAAAACAAAAAAGCCCTAGCATTTCTGCTAGGGCTTTAGAATGTGGTGGAGGGATAGGGATTTGAACCCTAGAACCGCTATTAACGGTTGCCGGTTTTCAAGACCGGTGCTTTCGACCACTCAGCCATCCCTCCAATGCCGCGTATAATAGGGGGAGATGATTTTCTTGTAAAGCGTTTTTTCTATAATTCAGTTTAAGTGATTAAAAAATAAGCGTTATTCGACATTTCTTTCAACATCGACTAAATAATCACCTTCAAGCCAGTTACGACCTATCAATAATTTATAATCCAGCTTGCTTCGGTCACGTAAATTAACCGCGACTTTCTTTTCTTTTCCATTGAATTCTAAATGCATACGAACGGCATAACGACGTTCAACCCCTTGAGCATTACGAATCTTACTGACACGGATGATACGACCGGTGTGCTTTGATGCTTCATTTTTTTCATTGTAGGTTGTGAATTCAATGGTATCACCGAGGTGATCACGCATGTTTTTACTTTCACCTTCTTTATTCAGGATTTTGATGTCTGTTTCATGAATAGAGGTGGTGGCAGCGCCTGTATCTATCCGAGCTTTATAATTTGAGTCGAGCTCTTTAATGTGAATCGTTTCAATTTGACCAACAATTTCTTTATTTGAGCATTCTTCGTGAGCAAAACTAGAAAATGAAAGAAGCAATAAGCTGAAAGATAACAGTAATTTTTTCATGAAAACCTTATAAAGATGAGAATAATGTAATAGTAAGAATAGACTCCATTTAATGGAATGAGTTCAGTTGATGTAAAAAATACGACATTTTTATGTAAATAATTTTATGTTAATTGGAATGAGATAATAGGATTTAAGAAGCGGCCATCAGAGTTGATGGCCGCTTAAGGTTAGTTATGCGTCTTGTGATTTATTTTTGTAGATAGAGCCTACAATCGCTAAAGTGATAATACCGACAATCGTTAATAACGAGAAAGCAGTCGGGACTTCATAAGCCGTATCAACAAGGAACATTTTAATCCCGATGAAACCAAGGATGAATGCTAATGCAGGTTGTAAATAACAGAACTTGCTTAGCATGCCTTGCAATACAAAGTATAAAGAGCGCAAACCAAGTAAAGCGAATACGTTTGCTGAGAACACTAAGAACGGTTCTTGAGTAATCGCAAAGATGGCAGGAATGGAATCTAATGCAAACATGATATCGGTAAACATAATAACAATAACCACAAGTAACAGTGGGGTTGCTATCATTTTCCCATTTACTTTGGCAATCAATTGATGGCCGTAATACTTATCATCAAATGGGATGTGTTTTTTCAAGAAAACGACAAATTTTGATGATGAAAAATCACTTTCTGCTTCAGTATCCGTAAACCACAATTTAATACCTGTGATAATCAAGAATACGGCGAAGATGTAGAGGATCCAATGGTATTGAGTCAATAACTCTGCGCCAACAAAGATCATGATGCCACGTAAAACAAGTGCACCGATGATACCCCATAATAAGATCCTTGGACGGCTTTGTTCAGGCACAATAAACTGACTAAAGATCAACGCAAAGACGAATAAATTATCGACACTCAGCATTTTTTCTAATAGATAACCAGTAATGAAGGCCATGCTTGCATCTGAAGGCGAGTAAGTACTTTCTGGCGCCATTAACGGCCAGTATACGTAAATAATTGCACAGAAAATAAAGGCAAGAACAAACCAAAAAAATGACCATACTAATGCTTGTTTTAAGCTAGGTGTGTTTTTTCTTGTTTGAAATAGGTCTAGAGCAAATAGAGCGAGAACAACGAAACCAAATAGTTCCCAAGTTAACGGTGACATAGTAATTCCTTAAAATAGGTAAAAGGACTATGGCACTAAAATTGAGAGCACAGACCTTCTACCATTAACAATAATAATTAACGTTATGGTATTGGTCTTGTCAAAGTGATTGGCATTCATTGCCCACTTACAGATACCGGAAGTCGAAACTTCGGGATGACGATATCTGAACAAGATTAAGTATTAAACCTTGTGACTACTCCCCAAGACTCGGATAGTAGTCCTACTTTCTAAATAATTCAAACAAAATATCAATGAATGAAAAATATTTAATAAAATAATGACTTATCAGTGTGAATATTGAATCTATATCACTAAATTATTGTTAATGTTTTGCTTATAAAAGCCGATAATAGGAGTGATATCAAAAATATAGAGTAATGGTGTAGCATGGATTGGATACAAGTAGCAGTCACTGGACTGGTTGTTTTATTAGTAATGGTGTGTATTAATTTCTTTTTTGCGAACAGTAAGCAAAGAAAGGTCGACGAAAGAAAAGAGAGAGAGGCGATCTCTTACCGTAGGGCGCTTTCGGAAGCTCGAGCAGCAGAAAGGCAAGAACGAGTATATAAAGCACAAACAGGGCATATTTCGACACAGCTTTTTTTAGCCAAAGAAGCGGAAATGAATAATTTTGAAGAAGCATTGCATTGGTATGAAATGGCTGCAAATCACGACAACGCTATTGCCATCCGTTCTGTCATCCGCTTATGTGATAGTCGTCGTGAAGATTCTGAGTTAAAAAGTAAATCTAAATTTTGGGGGCAAGTCCTGGCTGCAGAAGAAGGTGGGGCCGAAGAAAAATTAGCGTTAGGTATCGCCTTTATACAAGGTAATGGCGTTGATGCTAATATTGAAAAAGGCATTGCATTAATTGATGAAGCGGCAGAAATGGAACATATTCCTGCTCAACTATTTATTGCAGATTGGTATGTAGCAGAAGCAAACCCTCAGCCTAATGCGAAATTGGCGGCGGAATGGAATTTACGAGCAGCGATGTTAGATAATACCGAAGCTCAAATACGTATTGGTAAACAATATGCCGAAGGTAAAGGCGTTGCCGTCGATCCTAAAAAAGCGACATATTGGTTAGAACTTGCAGCAGAAAGTGGTGATCCTAAAGCGCAATATTTTGCGGGTGAAATGGGCGCAGACACGACTGAAAAAGGCAATTCTGTTGCGTATATTTGGTTTTGGTTAGCGGCTGCAAATGGCATTGAAGCGGCAGCAAGTCGACGAGATCATGTTGGACACTTAGTCGGTGTGGATGCTGTGATTGGTTTACAAGGAATGGCAAAACCTCTTCATGATAAAATGAAACGAGGAAAGCTGAGAAAGCACGCGGTTATTAAGTCTTTAGATAAACTGTATCAAAGACAAAGTTACTTTCCTGATGAAAATGAATTTATGGTCGGTGATGAGCCTAAATTGGATGCTAACGAGAAAGGTCTCGTGTCAAAACCAAGTACAACAACGGCTGAGATAGAAAAAGATAAGAAACCTGATACTGTCAATTTTAGCCAAACAAAGATGGATGGCAGCGCGAAGTTTTAGTTTTTGTTGATGTAGATACTTCGAAATAGAGAACAATAAAAAAGGAGCGATTATTCGCTCCTTTTTTGCATCTATAACTGGATGATTTATGTGCCGCTATCATCGGTTACTGACAGAATAAATAAATATTATTTACCTGTTTTCTTTGCGTAAGCTTCAAGACCGAGCACTAAGCCAATGCCTAAAAGAACACCGACAACCGCGAAGCCAATTAATGCGGGTTGTTGAGTCACATGCTCGTAGTTAAATGGAGATAGGTTATGTTCAATGAGAGGCACTTGCTCTCCTTTTGAATTAATACGCCATTCAATAACTTCTTTCCAAGGCCAAATCTTGCCTAATGTACCCGCCATTAATCCTGTTAAGAAAATTAAAGTCAAATCGCGGAAACGTTTTAAAAGAAAAGATAAAACATGAGAGAAACTCAATAAACCAATTAGACAGCCTGTAGAAAACAACGCCATGGTGACCAGATCAAGAGATTTAACGGCATCAAGAATTGGGCTGTACATACCAAGTAGTAATAAAATAAAACTACCAGAGATCCCCGGCAAAATCATGGCACAAATAGCAATAGAGCCAGCCAAGATAAATGTGAATGTTGATGGTGTTAATGCAACAGGATTAAGGACTGTGATGGTATAAGCAAACACAGCCCCAGCCACTAGCATGATAATTCGGCTAATTGACCATTCTTCAATTTGTTTTGAAATATGAACAATCGAAATGATAATTAAGCCAAAGAAGAAAGACCACAATGGAATCGGATGTGTGTGAAGCATCCAGGTGATTAATTTTGCTAATGAAAGAATGCTGGTTAAAATGCCACCAAACAGTGAAATAAGAAAGAAGCCGTTAATGTGATTAAATGCGGCTTTAAATCCGTCGCGTTTCCATAAACCAAATATTGAAGGGTTTATACGTCGGATACTTTCTAAAAGCGTATCGTAAATACCTGTGATAAAAGCAATCGTACCGCCAGATACCCCAGGAACAACATCTGCTGCGCCCATTGCCATACCTTTAAAAAATGTCGTTAAGTAGTTCATTTTAGCTCTGTATATAAAGAAGAAAACCTATGCATAATGCATCTATGTTGGATGATTATACATAAGTTAAGTATAAAAAATGTCGTAAGAATGACTCTAGGAGTGATTATTTCATCATGCTTACTAACTCATCAGCCATTGCAATGGCTGCTTTACGGTTTGGAAGGTTAAGTTTTTGATATAAATTACGAATATGAGTTTTGATTGTCGTTGGTGCAACATCAAATTCAGCGGCGATTTGTTCATTACTAAACCCGGAATAAATTAACCCTAATACCTGCCATTCTCTGTGAGTTAATGGGCTGGCTCGGATTAATTCGGGCACTTCTGGTGTATTGAGCACTTTTTCAATAAAAGCTTCATCAAAGTGAGCAGAGCGAGATCGCTTATTGTTTGATAACGCTTTCTGTAATTGGTCTACTCGATGTTTTTCTAGTTCGGTTAAATTTCCTTTTTGTTGTAATTTAGCAAGAGGTTTGAGCACTGCTTGTCCTGCCATTAAGAAGCTACCGATTATCCCCGTTTGGTTCGATTGCTTGATCGCAAGATGCATTGCTTCAATCGCGGCATCGACTTGTTTATCTTCAAAAAGAAGAACGGCTTCCATTATCGCATTACGGTTGATATCCGTGATTAATTTATGTTTTTGAGCAATGATCTGAGAGTCTTTTAAGGTATTAATTGCCGTATCTATATCACCAAGGTGAAAGTATGCCCTTGCTATGTTGCGCCATTGAAGCTGTGTAAAGTGATTGCAACGAGTTTCTGGGCGATCAGCATGAGCTAGCCAATAATTGATTGATTCAGTATTGCCTTTCGCTTGCCAATAGAAAAGTTGCGCAGAAGAAGCATTGGCTTTCCAGTCGATATGATAATCGGCTTGTCCAAGTAATTGTTGGCATTTTTCTAGGTAACGCTCTGCTTTATCAAACTCTCCACGGGCAACGGCTAAACGAGCAAGCATTGAATAGCCGCGCAGATGTTTAGTTTCATCAAAGGGTGAAAGTACGTCTAAGCCTTTCCAAGTGCATTGTTCTGCTTCATCAAAACGGAACCAGAACCAATAGATTTGAGCACGAGAACGCAATAAGAATTCATGAAGTGGTAATTGATATAAATCTTGTTCTTCAATCAGCTTGAATCCGTTATCTTGCAGATCAAACGCGGCTTGCATGAAGCCTTGTGCCATTAGAATTTCACTTTGTTGCAAAATAGCCCAGAGTGCTTGATGATAAATGCCATAGGTCATCGCCATTTTTTCAGTTTGTTGCATTAACGCGAGGGCTTGCGCCAAATTTCCCGAAACATGATGATATTCACCAATTACGGAGGTAGCGACAATACGACTACGGTATTTATTCATTTCTAACTGTTCGAGAGCTTTCTCTGCGAGAAGCAATGCATTCTCTGGTTCGTTTTTGTTGATAGCGACTTGCGCTCTCAATGCATCTAACTCACCTTGAACATGGCGATCTAATATAATATTACGTGCTGACATCTCTTGTTGAGCTTCAGACAGTAAATCGTCAACATGTAAATAGTTGTGTTGGCTTTGAGCCAACCATGCACGAATAATGGCTAAACGAGGAGAGGCGAACAGGGTGTCTTTGTCTAATTGATCAATCGTTGACTCTAATAGTACAAGCTCTCCATTATTAAACAAATGCCAACCATGTTCTGTCAGTATTTCAGCAATCAGAGTGTCATTTTTTGCTTTCTTTGCATGACGTAAGGCTTGATAAATATTCTTGTGAGCTAACCAGGCATGAGCGGCTTTAAATTGTAATTCGTTTTCTTCATGAGCTAAGTGGTTCTGGCGTTGGTGAGAAAGAAACTCTGCAAATAAATTATGATATTTGTACCATTCGCCGTGCTCTCCATCGCTATTAATGAATAAACCAAAACGGTTTAGATTTTCGATGATAAGTTGAGAGTCACTTCGTTGGGTTAAATCACTCACCAATGCGGCATCAAAATGTTCAAAGACGGCACTGCGCATTAAAAAATGTTGTGTTTCACTGTCTAAGTGGTCAAACACTTCTTCGGCAAGGTAGTCCCACAAATGCGCTTGATTTAAGTTGGTCATTGCTTCTGCTGAATTCATTAATGATTGTTTGTTTTGAATACTGTGCAATGCAATTAATTGAAGAGCAGAAGGCCAACCTTCGACATGCTCGCGTACGTGGGTAATGGCATCTTGGTCAATGTCATCATTTAAACGTTGGCTAAAAAAGAGGGACGTTTCTGATTGGTCGAATGCCAAGCTTTGATTATCGATCTCAATAAGGAAATCTCTCACTCGTAGATTCGCCGTATTTAAGGGAGGTTGAGAGCGACTGGTGATCACCAATGTGAGGTTATCAGGTAAGTGTTTTAAGAAAAATTTCAATCCTAAATGAATAGCCTCATTAGTAATGAGGTGATAATCGTCTAATACAATGTAAGCGTCTTTTTGAAAAGGGAGCAGTTCGCTAAAAACTTGAGAAAATAAACTAGATAAAGAGGCAAACTGACGTTTTTCGGTTAACGCTTTAGAGTGAGAAAGCTCAAGGCTTGTCGCATTAGCAATGGCTTGGACAAAATATTTTGCGAATTTGAATTCATCGTTGTCTCCGTCATCAAGACTATACCAACCAGTGTCGTCTTTTTCTGATAGCCATTGCGCAGCCATCGTTGTTTTACCGTAACCAGCAGGGGAGCGAAACAAAACAAGTTTGTAGTGGGCAGCATCGACTAGAGAGTCAAGAACACGAGATCGTAAGATGGCATTATGTAGACGTCTTGGAAAATGTAATTTTGATGGTATTAACATAATTTTCATTCTTCTTAAAAATACTGAGTTTATTATCCTCAATAATGAGAATGAATGAATCAGCTACGCCCTATAATTGTGATCTATTACTCCTTTTCTTTCTGGATCAATTTATAAATTCAAATTAAAAAATACAGAGAAATCGTTTTATTTACCGAATGTCTAAAAATGTGATCTTGTTATCATTTTGTGTTTAATGCTGAAGAAATGTGTTTATTATCACGCCAGAATAATAGATAGCCCTACAAATCATGATTATGGTCACACTTAGATTTGGTAATTATACCTACGCCTTAACGCTTTTTTATCTCCTCCCCCTAGGTAGGAGGATGCGACGTTAATTTGAACAGTGCACGATATACACAGTGATTATAAACCTTCGTGAGAGTTCTTATTATGAAAACGAATAGCATCAAAAAATTTGATAAAGCCGCGTTTCAAGCGTCTGTAAAACAACACTTAGTGTCCACTTTTGCCGCTGATGAAAAAACAGCGACGTCTAAAGTATGGTATTTAGCGATGGGTAAGGCCCTTGCTGAATTAACAACATTTGATTTAGTTAATACTGAAAACGATGAAAGAATTAAGAATGCACGAAGTGTGAACTACTTATCTCTTGAGTTCTTAATTGGTCGTTTAACAGGTAATAACCTTATTAGCATGGGTTTATATGAAGATATTACGGATGCAATGGGTGAACTTGGTCATAATTTAACTGACTTGCTAGAAGAAGAGCGTGATCCCGCATTAGGTAATGGTGGTCTTGGTCGCCTTGCTGCGTGTTTTATGGATTCACTTGCAGCACAAGAATTTCCTGCGATTGGTTATGGTCTGCATTACGAATACGGTTTATTCCGTCAATCATTTGATGATTGTCGCCAACAAGAAGCGCCAGATGCATGGCGTGGTATTGAAGGTTACCCATGGGAAGTGGCTCGTCCTGATTATGCACAGCAAGTTGGTTTTTACGGCAAAGTTGAAGTATATGAAGAAAATGGCGCAGAGAAACGTCGCTGGACTCCTAGTATGTCTGTGGAAGGGATGCCTTGGGATTTACCGATTGTCGGTTATCAAAGTGATACCGTTTATCCATTGCGTTTGTGGGAATGTCGAGCTAAAGCTCCGTTCAGCCTTGCGAGCTTTAATAATGGTGATTATTTTGAAGCTCAACATGCTTTGATTGATGCGGGTAATGTAACGAAAGTCTTGTACCCTAATGATAATCATGAGAAAGGGAAAACACTGCGTTTAATGCAACAGTACTTTCATTGTGCTTGTTCAATTGCGGATATTTTACGTAGACATGATGCTGCGGGTCATAAAATTGAAGATCTGCCTAAATACGAAACGATTCAATTAAATGATACACACCCAACAATTGGTATTCCTGAATTGATGAGAATACTGATGGATGATCGTGGATTAAGTTGGGATTCTGCATGGGCAATTTGTTCTAAAACATTTGCTTATACAAACCATACATTATTACCTGAAGCATTAGAAACATGGAGTGAGTCTTTAATTTCACGCCTACTTCCTCGTCATATGGAAATCATTTTTAAGATTAACTATTTATTCCTTGAAGGTGTAAAACAAAAATGGCCTGGAGATGTATCTAAGCTGCGTAAGCTTTCTATTATTCAAGAAGGCACTCACCGTATGGTGCGAATGGCGAATTTATGCGTAGTTACCGCTTATGCAGTTAATGGGGTGGCCGCATTACACTCGGCGTTAGTTAAACGTGATTTATTCCCAGAGTTTAATGAATATTTCCCTGGTAAATTAACAAATGTTACCAATGGTGTGACCCCTCGTCGTTGGTTGAAATTCTGTAATCCTGATTTATCTGCGCTTATCTCTGAAAAAATTGGCAATGAATGGCCAGCAAAATTAGACCAATTGTCTAATATCGCAAAATTTGCGGATGACGTGGCATTCCAAAAAGAATTCATGGCAGTTAAAAAGAAAAATAAACAACGCCTTGCCGATTGGGTTCAAGAGAATATGGACATTGAGCTAAATACAGACGCCATTTTTGATGTTCAAATTAAGCGTTTGCATGAGTACAAGCGTCAGCATTTGGATTTGTTAAACATACTTTCTTTGTACCATCGTATATTGAATGAACCTGGTTTTGATATGCACCCTCGTGTGTTCTTCTTTGCTGCAAAAGCGGCTCCGGGTTATCACTTAGCAAAAGAAATTATTTTTGCTATCAATAAAGTGGCAGACAAAGTGAATAATGACCCTCGAGTGTCTGATTTCATTAAAGTCGTCTTTATTCCGGATTACCGTGTGAGCATGGCTGAAATTATTATTCCAGCGGCAGACGTTTCTGAGCAAATTTCGACGGCGGGTAAAGAGGCATCGGGTACTGGTAACATGAAAATGGCACTTAACGGGGCGATTACCGTTGGTACGATGGATGGGGCAAATGTTGAGATCCGTGAGGAAGTGGGTGATGAAAACATCTTTATCTTTGGCTTAGAAGTTGACGAAGTTGAAGCGCTTGTTGCGTCAGGCTACAACCCATATAAATACTATGAGGCCGATCCATTATTACAAGCGTCACTAGATTTATTGGCTGGAGATGAATTTACCCCAGGTCAAATTGGTCAATTGTCGGCCATCCGTGACAACTTGCTTTACGATGGTGATCAATACTTAGTCTTGGCTGATTTCGCAGATTATGTTCGTGCTCAGAATGATATTGATGCGGCATACCGAGACCAAAAACAGTGGGCAAAAATGGCTATTTTGAACACGGCTTTAGTCGGTAAGTTTAGTTCTGACCGTAGTATTCGTGATTACGTCAATAATATCTGGAAATTGGAAGCGATAAACCGTTAATCCTATTTAGACTATAAATACAGAGGGCAGTATAAGGCTGCCCTCGGAGATTAAGTGATGACAAATAATAACAATGCGCTCTATCAAGTCGCAGAAATGGCCGGGTTAGCAAATAGCTATATCAGTGCATGGGGTGATGAAGAAAAAGTCAGTGATGACACTCTAACTCGTTTATTAGCCGCTTTAGGTTATGATACTAAAAACGATAAAACGTTATTAAGTTCGGCTGAAAAAAAACATAAGAAAGAAGTGCTTGAGGCGGTTAAGGTTGTTCGTGATAACGAACCGCTTCACGTTGAACTTCATCTTGGAAAAAGTGCACGTATTAGTGAGTTTAGTTGGAAATTAACGACGGAAGAGGGTGAGGTACTTGAAGGCTACTTACAGTCTCAAGTTATTTCTGATGACCGTGTCGATGGAGGGGCGTTATTATTTTCGTTACCTACATTGAAATGGGGGTATCATTCATTAGAAATCATACGCAAGCGTCGTAAAGCGCCGTATGTAATGACTCTAATTGTGACGCCTCAGGCGTGTTACAAACAAGACGCAATTAATGACGGTAAAAAGCTATGGGGGCCGAGTGTTCAACTTTATACGCTAAGAACCGCTCATAATTGGGGAATCGGTGATTTTGGCGATCTTAAGCAACTTGTCGGTGAGATAGCAAATAGAGGTGGAGATTTTGTCGGTTTAAATCCAATTCATTCTTTGTTCCCTGCGAATCCTGAAGGGGCGAGTCCTTATAGTCCATCGTCTCGTCGTTGGTTAAATATTCTTTATATTGACGTGTGCTCAGTGCCTGAGTTTGCATTATCGAATCAAGCTCAAGAAGTTGTCGGCAGTGCTGAATTTCAACAACGTTTGAATGAGGTGCGTCAATCTCATTGGGTAAATTATACTGAAGTCTCTTCACTTAAAATGGGTGTATTACCTTTTTTATTCGCAGAGTTTAAAACGCGTCATCTTGATAAGAATAGTGCTCGTGCGAAGGCTTTTTTAACGTTTGTTGAAGAGGGGGGCGATAGCTTATTACAGCAAGCGGCATTTGATGCGTTACATAATACCTTATACTCAGAAGACCAAAATGTATGGGGATGGCCTGTTTTTCCTCAAGAACTTCAACAGTTTGATAATAAACAAGTGCAGCAATTTATTGCAGATAATAGCGATCAAGTTGATTTGTACATGTACTTACAGTGGTTAGCTTTTACCCAAATTAATGATGTTCAACAATTCGCTGAAGATAAAGGAATGGACATTGGTCTGTACCGAGATCTGGCGGTTGGTGTTGCTGATAGTGGCTCTGAAACGTGGGCAGATCATGGCAGTTTATGTCTTGATGCCAGCATTGGTGCTCCACCAGATGTATTGGGTCCACTTGGTCAAAATTGGGGATTACCTCCATTAAACCCTCAAGTTTTAAAAGCAACTGCTTATGATGCTTATATTGAATTACTTCGTGCGAATATGCGTGCTTGTGGTGCATTGCGAATTGATCATGTTTTAGGTTTACTTCGTTTGTGGTGGATCCCAAAAGGGGAAGATGCAACGAAAGGCGCATACATGTACTACCCAGTAGAAGACATGTTATCTATTCTTGCTTTAGAAAGTCATCGTAATTCGTGCTCAGTTATTGGTGAAGATCTAGGGACAGTGCCTGATGAGATTGTCGATTTACTTGCAGATGCCGGCATTCATTCTTATAAAGTGTTCTTCTTTGAAACCGCAGAAGATGGCGGGTATTACTCACCAACGCATTATCAAGAGCAATCTATGTCTGCATTATGTACTCATGATATGCCGACATTACGTGGTTTTTGGCACTGTGATGATTTAAAAATGGGCGAAGAAATTGGCTTATATCCTGATGCAGAACAGTTAAAAGAACTCTTTCTTAGCCGAACAAAATCAAAACAAGAGATCTTAAATAGTGTTGATTTTCATGGTTTTCTTCCAGAAGGTGTAGGGCGTGATGCTACGTTTGTGCCAATGGACAGATATTTAAGTGATGCATTGCAACTTCACTTAGCTGCAGGATCGAGCGTACTTCTCAGTTTACAACTTGAAGATTGGCTTGAAATGGATAAACCAGTTAACATACCGGGTACGGTTGATGAATATCCAAACTGGCGTCGTAAATTGTCTGTTACTTTAGATGATATTTTCAATCGTCCCGAAGTGAATGAATTAACTAAACAGTTAACTGACATTCGTGCCCAAGCTAGTAAAAAATAATAGGAGTGTTTACGTTGAACTTACTTGTTGAACGTAAAGAAAAGGACGTCTACATGCAGCTCAATCGAGCTGCATTTTGTGATCCATTTTCTTTTTTAGGTCCACAGTACCAATCTCAAGATATCGCTCTACGTGTTTGGTTGCCTGATGCAACGAACGTAAAAGTAAGAATTTCTGCTGATCTTGAGTACCCTTTAAGCCCAGAACCTCATTCTCGCAATTCGGGTGGTTTCTTTCTTTCTAGTCCGATTGATTTGACGGACAAGCATTATCAACTTGTTGTTGATTGGAGTGGAACGGAACAGATTATAGATGATCCATACCAGTATCATTCTATTGCCCCAACGGAAAGTAGTGTCCATACACCAAAAGAAATGTATCACCATTTAGGTGCGCATGTTTTCACTGTTGAGCGTGATGGTAAATTAATTAAAGGTGTGCGATATATTGTCTTTGCACCAAATTCATCTTCTGCAAGTGTAATTGGTGACTTTAACCAATGGGATGGTCGTCGTCATCCTATGCAGCGTATTGATAATGGACTTTGGGCGTTATTTATTCCTGAGCATGCTGTCGGAACGAAATATAAATTTGAACTAAAAGGACCGCATGGGGAAATTCTTCCTCATAAAATGGATCCTTTTGGTGCGCATAACGAACAATATCCTTCATTTTCTTCTGTGGTTTATGATCAATCAAGCTACGAGTGGCATGATACGAAATGGCAGAACCGTCCTGTAACCGCAAAGCAAAAAGAGGCGTTATCTTTTTATGAATTGCATATTGGGTCGTGGAAACGAAATGAGAAAGGTGAATTTCTAACGTATCGTGAACTTGCTGAAGAATTAATCCCCTACATCGTTGAAATGGGCTATACACACATAGAATTAATGCCAGTTTCTGAGCATCCATTCTATGGTTCATGGGGTTATCAACCGATTGGTTTATTCTCACCAACAAGCCGCTTTGGTTCACCAGATGATTTTAAATTCTTTGTTGATGAATGTCATAAAGCCAGTGTCGGTGTGGTATTGGATTGGGTTCCAGCTCACTTTCCATCGGATTCTCATGGTTTAGCTAATTTTGATGGAACCTCATTGTTTAACGATCCGGATCCGCGTCGTGGTTGGCATAATGATTGGCAGAGTTATATTTATAATTATGACCAATTGCATGTTCGTGAGTTTTTAGTCTCTAATGCCTTGTACTGGTTTGAGCATTTTCATATCGATGGTTTACGTGTCGATGCCGTTGCATCAATGCTCTATCTTGATTATTCACGTGAAGATGGCGAATGGATCCCTAACTGGGATGGGGGTAATCATAACCATGGTGCCATTGCTCTGCTTAAATGGATGAATGAAGAAGTGTATTCTCATTTCCCTAATGCAATGACGATAGCAGAAGAATCTACGGCGTATCCTGGGGTGTCAGCACCAACGTTTGATGGCGGTCTAGGTTTTGGGTTTAAATGGAATATGGGTTGGATGCATGACAGCTTAAATTACATTCAAGAAGATCCAATTCATCGTCGTTATCATCATGATACGATTACTTTTCCATTAGTCTATGCGTTCAGTGAGAATTTCATATTATCGTTGTCTCATGATGAAGTGGTGTATGGAAAAGGGTCTATTCTGGATAAAATGCCAGGCGATGAATGGCAGAAAACAGCGAATATGCGTGCGTACATGGGTTACATGTATGGACAACCTGGTAAGAAACTGAACTTTATGGGAGCAGAGATTGCTCAAAGTGCAGAATGGGATCATGATGATCAATTACAATGGTTCTTAACACAATTCGATCGTCATTCTGGTATGCAGCATCTGGTTAAAGATTTGAATCAGTTATATCGTAATGAAGAAGCACTTTATATTAATGACTGTGAACCTTGTGGGTTTGAATGGCGTTTACAAAATGACGCTGAGCAAAGTGTATTAGCCCATGAGCGTTTAGGCGATAACGGTGAGCGTATATTAGTGATCAGTAACTTTACTCCTGCACCAAGAAATGACTTCCGTTTAGGAATGCCAGTTTCAGGTGAGTATGAACTGGTTTTAAATACGGATGCTGATTATTACGGTGGCAGCAGTTATGACGTCGTTAGTAATGTACAGACAGAATCGGTGGAATCTCAAGGGCTAGCGCAGTCTTTAGTCGTAAACCTACCGCCATTATCTACGGTTTTCTATCGTTTAAAATAATGAATTGAACAATAAAAAAGCCCTAAAGATTTTGATCTTTAGGGCTTTTTTATGAAGAACATACTTTATTGATAGTTTGAATAATTATTCAGTGAGTAAATATTCATCAAACCCTAGTTTGGTTAAGTTTTCAAATGCTTTCCATACATCATCAGGAATCGTTTGTTGTTCTTGATACCCAAGTGTAGGGTAAATTTTTAGTCGATGTAATTCACCTAAAATAATACTCGCGACATGATCAAAAGTAACCTCATCTGTTGGGTAATCTACAAATCTAATATTAGGCGAACTTATACAAAATTCTATATCGTTCCAATTTTTTAGAAAGGTGGCTAATAAGCGTCTTTCCATATAAGGTTTTTGTACAAGTAATAATGAATTAAGAGTAATATTTTTTTCTTTGAGTAAGTCTTGAGTGAAGAATATATTTTCACCAGTATTAGTGGCTTTTGTTTCGAGTAATATAGCGGAAGAGGGGACCCCCATATCTTTAGCGACATTAGCAAATGTTTCTGCTTCACTCAACGTAAATAAGCCTTCAGTTGCACGGCCTTGAGCACCAGAAAAAATGACTAAAGGAGCAAATCCATCTAAGTAAAGTTGAGCGGCATGTTCAGCTACACGTAAGTCATAACTACAAAGAACAAAAATGGCATCACTTTTTTTTATCGGTTGGTTAAGTAAATGATAATCCCAAATGCGTTGTAATTGAGTAAAAAGAGACAATGACATAAGAACCTCTAAACCATAAAATTACCTTGATAATTACATTCACTAAATTAATATGCAAACAAATGTTTAGTGAACGTCATATTGTATGTACATTTGGTTCTTATTGTGTAAAATAAATGTTACTTGAAGTAATTAAAGATTGACCTAAAGCACATTAACGAGTGAATCTATTTTGTAAATATATAGAAGTTACATGGTTCACAGTTTTGTAACGACAATGTGTTAAGTTAATCTCAAAATAAACATATTAAGCGCTATTTATTGATAGTGACTATAAATAATAATTCTTTGGGAGAAGAAATGGCTGGTGTACTAGGAATGATTTTGGCTGGTGGTGAAGGATCGCGTTTACGTCCTTTAACTGAATCTCGTACTAAACCTGCAGTACCTTTTGGTGGCAGTTACCGTTTAATCGATTTTGCGTTAAATAACTTCGTAAATGCTGATTTAATGCGTATTTATGTATTAACCCAGTTTAAATCACAGTCTTTATTTCAACATATGAAAAAAGGCTGGAATGTAAATGGAATTACCGATCGCTTTATTGACCCTGTGCCAGCTCAAATGCGTACAGGTAAACGTTGGTATGAAGGTACTGCGGATGCGATTTATCAAAATATCAGTTTTATTGAATCAACGGATCCTGAACATGTTTGTATTTTTGGTTCAGATCACATTTACAAAATGGATATTCGACAAATGCTCGATTTCCATAAAGAGAAAGAAGCGGCATTAACGGTATCAGCACTTCGTATGCCAGCAAAAGATGCGTCTGAATTTGGTGTTATTGAAGTTGACGAGCATGGGAAAATGATTGGTTTTGAAGAAAAACCTGCAAATCCTAAGTGTATTCCTGGTCAACCAGGTATTGCTCTTGTCTCAATGGGTAATTACATTTTTGAAGCTGAAAACTTATGTAGAGAGCTTGAGATAGATGCTGAAAATACGGCTTCATCGCATGACTTTGGTAAAGATATCATTCCAAAAATGTTCCCTGTAGGGAATGTGTACGTTTATGATTTTAGTACAAATAAAATTACGGGCGAGAAAGAAGAGGTGTACTGGCGTGATGTAGGTTCTATCGATTCTTATTGGGAAGCGCACATGGATCTTCTGAAAAAAGATGCTCCGTTCTCTCTTTATAACCGTAAATGGCCTCTGCACACATATTACCCACCATTGCCACCTGCAACCTTTACTGATTCTGCCAATGGCCGAGTACAAATCATCGACAGCTTAGTTTGTGGTGGTAGTTATGTTCGTGGCTCACGTATTGAAAAATCAGTACTCGGTTTTCGAAGTAATATTGCATCGGCGTGTGATATTAGTGAAAGTATTCTTTTAGGTGATGTGAAAATCGGTGAAGGGTGTGTATTACGCCGTGTAATTATCGATAAAGGCGCAGATATTGCACCTGGAACAGAAATTGGTGTTAATCTTCAGGAAGATAAGAAGAAATATCATGTTTCAGATCAGGGTATCGTTGTTATCCCTAAAGGAGAAAGAATTGGCTACTAAAACGCTTTCGATTTTATTTGCTGCATCTGAAGTCGAAGGATTGATCAAAAGTGGGGGCTTGGCAGATGTTGCCAAGGCTCTGCCTAAATCATTAAAAGACTTAGGTCATGAAATACATATTGCTATGCCTGCTTATAGTGCAATCCCAGAGCGTGATGATGCTGAAGTATTGTTGAGCACGACATTAGAGCATTGGCCTCATACACCATACCAAGTGAGATCATTGAGTGTTGAAGGGATCACGGTATTAGGCATCGAATGTGCTGATTATTTTGATCGTGCAGAAATGTATGCTGAAAACAATCAAGCTTATGCTGATAATGGTGAGCGTTTTGCTTTTTTTAGTGCCGCTTGTTTAGACATGCTGCCTAAATTAAAGATTAAACCCGATGTTATTCATGCCAATGATTGGCATACTGGTTTATTGCCGTACCTTCTTAAAAAACGCTATGCAAACGACGCTTACTTTTCTCAAGTACGCAGTGTTTTATCTGTTCATAATGCGGTGTTTAAAGGTATTTTTCATTACGATGATATTGGATGCCTTTCTGAATTTAAAACGCATTATGTGCCTGAAGCGGCCGTTAGTCATACTCATATTAGTATGCTCAAAGCGGGTGTTCAATGTGCAGATAAGATTAATGCGGTAAGTCCAACGTATGCAAAAGAATTGCTAACAGAACTGGGTTCTCATGGAATGGCTTCTGATTTTCAAGCAAGAGAATCTGACTTGTTTGGTATTTTGAATGGTTGTGATTATAGTGAGTGGAGTCCGGAGACGGATACTTTCATTCCTAAGCAATTTAAAGCCAATCGAATTAGTATGGTTCGTGGTAAGAAAGTATGTAAAGCAGCTCTGCAAGAAGAAGTCGGTTTACCACAAAAAGAAGTGGCAATGTATGGCATGGTTTGTCGTTTAACAAACCAGAAAGGCATTCATTATTTACTTCCAATTTTAGAGCAGTTTTTAAAGCATGATTTGCAAATTGTTATTGTTGGTACGGGTGATCCTGTTCTTGCTGCACAATTAACAGAAATTGCAGCGATACATTCTGATAAGTTTGCGTTTGTCGAAGCATACAGCAATAAGCTAGCTCATTGGATAGAAGCCTCATCTGACTTTTTCTTGATGCCATCAGAATTTGAACCTTGTGGTTTAAATCAGATCTACAGTATGGCCTATGGAACCTTACCTATCGTTCGTGCGGTTGGTGGGTTAAAAGACAGTGTGATTGATTATGATAGTGACAATGAAAATGCGACGGGTTTTAGTTTTATTAACCCTGAGCCAACAGAGTTGCTATTGGTATTAATGCGTTCGTTGTTATTGTATGCCCAAGATTTGAATGAAGTTAAACGAATTCAACTACATGCAATGAAACAAAACTTTAGCTGGTCTGATGCCGCAGAGAAATATGTTGAAATGTATCTAGATTAATTACGACTCAGCAACTTCATAACAAAAGGAAAGGTGCAGACCTTTCCTTTTTTATTTGCGACAGATCATCCATTTCTTTGTATTTGAGTATAGAATATCCGTCTTTACGACTTGGTAAATATATTGTGATTTCAAAACTACCAAAATGGGTTGAATACGGTACCTTTTTTCTGGCCTTACTCGCTGGTATTACTAACTCTGTCGGTTTGTTGGGCTTCCAGCATCAATCTATTTCTCATTTATCTGGTACTGCAACGCTATTAGGTACTCAGTTGCTGGCGTTTGATGGTACGACCTTACATTTATTTTATATCATTGTTAGCTTCGTTTTAGGTTCTTCGTTAAGCAGTTTAATCGTAGGGTGTAGTGCGTTAAAATTAGGCCGCAGATATAATTTTGCCTTATTAATCGAAAGTTTATTTTTGTTTGCTGCAATGGTGATTTTAAATGAAGGAAGTCAATGGGGGCATTATTTTGCTTCGGCGGCTTGTGGTTTGCAGAATGGATTAGTAACAACATACAGCGGGGCAGTCGTTAGGACGACTCATGTTACGGGAGTCTTTACTGATTTAGGCATCATGTTAGGGATGAAACTTAAAGGTGAAGTGATTCATCGCAGACGGTTAGCTTTGTATCTGTTTATCGCATTTGGTTTTATTTTCGGTGGTGTTATTGGCGGGTATTTTTATCCTATCCTTGGAACCAATACGTTAGCGATTCCAGCGACATTGTGTGCGTTATTGGCGTTATCTTACTCATTGTATTTATATCAACATCCTGATCATTAAAAATCGATTGTATTTATGGTTTCTTACTAAATTTGAAATAGACATCATTAATTGATTATAGATACAAAAATGGCAGCGATAATTCGCTGCCATTTTTTATTTGTATCATAAAACCAAATTAGTTTGTTTCTTGTACTAGAGGTTTGTATGGGTTTTCTGCAGTGCGGCATGCGGCTGTAGTGAAAAGAACGTCTGTCGAGCTATTTAGGGCTGTTTCAGCTGAATCTTGAACTACACCGATGATGAAACCAACAGCAACCACTTGCATTGCAATTTCGTTAGGGATACCAAATAAGCTACATGCTAATGGGATAAGTAATAATGAACCACCAGCAACACCAGAAGCACCACACGCCGAAATAGCGGCCACTAAACTAAGTAGTAATGCCGTAGGTAAATCAACCTGAACACCAACCGTATGAACCGCCGCCAGCGTAAGAACGGTAATGGTAATCGCTGCACCAGCCATGTTAATTGTTGCACCTAGTGGAATCGATACTGAATAGGTATCTTTATGCAGGTTTAAACGCTCACATAATGCCATGTTTACTGGGATATTTGCTGCTGAACTACGAGTGAAGAATGCGGTTACACCACTTTCACGTAAGCATAAAAATACCAATGGGTAAGGATTACGTTTTGTGCGGATAAATACG
Organism: Aliivibrio sp. SR45-2; assembly: GCF_963890165.1. Lineage (NCBI taxonomy): Bacteria > Pseudomonadati > Pseudomonadota > Gammaproteobacteria > Vibrionales > Vibrionaceae > Aliivibrio > Aliivibrio sp. SR45-2. Next base: position 86,150 of record NZ_CAWPRC010000205.1, read on the forward strand.
ATTAATGGGTTAACGACTAATGCGATAAATGCCATTGAACCAAGTAGAACGGCCAGTAGGTGAGAATAGCCTGCTAATGCATCAAAGCCTGTTTCTGCAAATGTGCTAGACACTAAACCAAAGATACCGATAGGCGCAAAACGGATAACGACCGTTACAATGCTTGATATACAGTTTGAAAGGTCAATGAACACTTTCTTTGTTGCATCAGAAGCAGAGTGAAGACCTAAGCCTAAAGCGATTGCCCAACCTAAAATACCAATGAAGTTCCCCGTCATTAATGCATTAATTGGATTATCAATAATTTTGAATAAAAGTGTATGCAGAACTTCCATTATGCCTTCTGGTGCACTGTTCGTTGCTGCATCAGTGACAAGAGAGAGAGTCGTTGGAAAAATAAAACTCATTGCTACAGCGGTTAATGAAGCACAAAAGGTACCGACTAAATACAAAACAATCACTGGTTTCATATTTGAGTCTTGTCCACGTTTCTGATTTGCAATCGATGATGCAACGAGAATAAAGACAAGAATTGGTGCAACTGCTTTTAGCGCACTAACAAATAATTGACCAAAAAGGCCGGCAGAAACAGCAAGATCTGGAGCAAGTACAGCAAGAGCAACACCGGCAATAATACCGACGAGTATCTGAAGAACGATGTTAGTATTCATCATTCGAACGAGTAGGGGTTGTGCTGGTGACATATAAAATTCCTTTAATTTAGTGCAACATACATCTTATCTGATGCTTATTCGGCGAATAGTAACATTATTGTCTATTTTTTTGCACTAACTTGTTAAAGACTTCTCAAATTTGCCGATAATATCTATATAACGTGCTGTAGAAAGCATCCTTGATTATATTATCAACATATCTTATTAAGTGAGCGATACCGATGAGTGGAATGTTAAGTAGCGTTGATCAACGTACCCAACTAGTGGGTGAAAATCGATTGGAGTTATTGCTGTTTAAGCTTAATACAACCCAAATTTTTGCAATTAATGTATTTAAAGTAAAAGAGATCCTTAAGGTTCCTAAATTAACAAGGCTGCCGGGGTCTCACCATCATATTGCCGGAGTCGCAAGCTTACGTGGTGAGTCTGTTCCTGTTATCGATTTACGTGGTGCCATTGGCATGAAGCCAATGGAGATCGATGAAGATACTAATTTGATCATAACTGAATATAATCGTTCAACTCAGGGCTTTTTAGTTGGCCAGGTTCAAAATATTATAAATACAACATGGGCTGATATTCAACCGCCACCAAAAACCGTGGGTCGTCATAATTATTTAACGGCAATTACGCAAGTGGAAGTCGAACCAAAACAAAGCCGCATTGTTGAGATTATTGATGTTGAAAAAGTCTTAGCTGAAATTATTGAATATGATATTTCGATCTCTGAAGGCGTTTTAGACGAAAATCTTATTCATCATATGCACGGGCGTAAAGTATTAACGGTTGATGACTCAAGCACTGCGCGTGCACAGGTTCGTAGTACATTGCAACAGCTAGGTTTAGAGGTAATAGAATGTAGTGATGGTCTACAAGCCTTAAATTTATTAAAACGATGGTGTGATGAAGGTAAAGTGGTGACTGATGAGATTTTGTTGATGATCACAGATGCTGAAATGCCAGAAATGGATGGTTACCGTTTAACGCATGAGATTCGAAATGATCCACGTATGAAAGATTTGTTCATTACATTGAATACATCATTAAGTGGCAGTTTTAACGATGCTATGGTGCAGAAAGTAGGGTGTGATCGTTTTATTTCTAAGTTCCAACCCGACTTAATTGTGGGTGTAGTGCAAGATCGCTTATCTCAGATAATTTAATTTATAGCATTATCGGTGTTAATTACTTGTGTTGCTTTATTTTTCCAGTCAATGCATTTGGCTAGGGGTTATGTAAAGTTAATGACAAAATTGTTACCTTTAGGTATTATTATTGACGGCTCTAATGTTATTAGAGTGATAAAGAGCAAGACACTTTGTCTTTTACACACCAATTTTAAGGTAGATTGTTCGTATATGATCTGGATGACATCCAAGCTAATAATTACGCTGACGGTTTTAGCGTATAGAACATATCACAAGGGACGTGTAAAATCTGAAACTGAACATTAAGTTTAGTGCAGTATCAAAAAGGAGGCCTACGCCTCCTTTTTTATTAGTGGTTTATTGTGTCGCGAAGATCGCAATAGAAAGAGGTGACAAACTATAGTCAAATACGGTTTGTTTTGGCGTTAATTTATTGTATTGAGTATCACAAATTAACAACCAACGACGGTGTTCTGTGGCTTCTGGAAGTATAAATTGGGTCGCTGTATTTGCCTGATTAATAATGATTAATAATTCTTTATCCCCATTATCAACATTTAGATGTAAGCATAATGATTTAGCTCCATGCCAATCACTGTGGTTCATCACATGCCCATCAGGCGCGTACCATTCAACTTTCTGTCCATTTCTTCTTGAACCACTGAATGCATTTATTATCGGAACCATATGCGTTTGACGAGCGTGAATCATCTCTGCCAACCATACTTTGAATTCTTTTGCATTTCGGTTGAGTGACCAGTTAACCCAGCTAATAGTACTGTCTTGGCAATACGCGTTATTATTCCCTTGCTGTGTATGTGAGCAGGCATCAGCAGCGAGTAAGTGTGGAATGCCAAAACTGAACAGAAGGGTTGTCATCATATTCCGTTTTTGTTTTTCACGTAGAGCAATAATTCTTGGATTATCGGTCGCCCCTTCAATACCATAATTATCTGAGCGATTATCGCCATGCCCATCTCGATTATCTTCACCATTCGCATGATTATGGCGATCTTTATAACTGACCAAATCTTGCAATGTAAATCCATCATGATAACTGACGTAGTTTACGGGTAATTTGTGAGGCCATCGTGAAGCACTAACCAGATCTCGAGATCCCATTAGCCGTGTTGCTAAGGATTTAATGTAATTTTGTTCACCGCGCCAAAAGCTTTTTGTCGTGTCGCGATACTTATCACAACATTCGTTCCAACCATCAGGGAATTCCCCTACTTGGTAACCGTTAGGGCCAATGTCCCAAGGTTCTGCAATCATCTTCACTCTTTGAAGAATAGGATCTTGAGCGACTGCTTTGAAGAAAGCATTGTTAGGGTTAAATTGGTCATATTCTCGGCCTAATGTGGCGGCTAAATCAAATCTAAAACCATCAATGTGATATTGTTCTACCCAATAACGTAAAGTGTCCATGACTAAATTTAAGCTTGCTTGATGGGTAATGTCGAGTGTATTCCCACAACCTGTATAGTTAGTGTAGTTACCGTGATGGTGCAGATAGTAGTCTTGATCTAATCCTTTTAAATTAAATGTTGATCCGCCATTGCCGCCCTCCGCCGTATGGTTATAAACAACATCTAAAATGACCTCGATGTTGTTTTTATGAAGCTCTCTAATGGCAGTTTTTAATTCTATAACGGCATCGCTTTTTGCATACCGAGGATCTGGGGCCATGAATGAGAGTGGATTGTACCCCCAATAATTGACCATTTTCATATCAAGTAAATGTGGTTCGTGCATACAAGCAGCAACAGGAAGTAGCTGGATTGAAGTAATCCCTTGTTGTTTTAAATGTGCAATATTCGCTGGATCCGCTAAACCAAGATAAGTTCCCCGAACTTCTTCTTTTATCTTAGTATTAAGTAGGGTAAACCCTTTTACATGGGTTTCTAGTAAGATAGTTTCAGAGTGGGGGATCATTGGTCTTGAGGTTTGCTGCCAATCAAATTCATTATTAATAACGACGGATTGTGCCAGTGTCCAACTTTGCTCTGAGGTATAAGGGGGTTGATAATGAGGTGTATTAGCTAATGCTTTTGCATAAGGATCAAGAAGTAATAATTCTTCTTTATCTTTTATGATTTTAAAAGCATAAATGCAGCCAGCAGTAACACCTTCGATAAAGGTATATTTTATAGCACCGTATTCTTCAGTAAATGGGTATTCTTGATGACTACCATCATTATTAAAAATCACTAATGTTAATGGGTAATCAGAAGCATAGTGAACTGAAAAATTACATCCGTGTGCTTTTAGGTTTGCACCTAAAGGGTAAGGGAAAGCTTGGTTGGTAATCACAATGTTCCTCTGGATAAACAACAAAAGCCCAATGCATTATTGGGCTTGTTAAATTTGACTAAGGTTTTTATGTTAAGCCCCAGCTTCTTTATAAAGTCTTTGGCATGCTTTGCCATCGTTATGGAATAAATGACAACGATATGCAGGGATCCCAATCGTAAATTTATCACCAGCATTAACAAGAGCAGTATCAGGTACACGATATATGATATCGGCGTCCGCATCCTCAACGGTTAAATAAATTTGTGTTTCATATCCCAACTTTTCTACCACAAGAACATCGCCATGAATAATGGCATCTGCTTTTTCTGCTGCAATAAGATGTTCAGGTCTTATACCAAGAGACATTCGTTCGCCACGAACCACATTTTTTCCATCTACTGGGATCCAAAATGAAGAGCCGTTTGCAAATTGAACCTTAACTTGATCGTCTTCTACATCATCAATGAAAACACTAATGAAATTCATTTTTGGTGAACCAATGAAACCCGCAACAAAGCGATTTTTTGGGTAATGATAAAGTTCTAATGGAGCGCCAACTTGAGAAACGTAACCGCCATCAAGGACCACAATCTTCTCAGCCATTGTCATCGCTTCAACTTGGTCGTGTGTTACATAAATCATCGTCGAGCCAAGTTTTTTATGCAGTTTAGCTATTTCGATACGCATTTGAACACGGAGTGCAGCATCAAGGTTAGACAAAGGTTCATCCAATAGAAACACATCAGGTTGGGACACTAATGTACGTCCAATCGCGACACGTTGACGTTGTCCTCCAGATAATGCTTTAGGCTGACGTTCAAGTAAATGCCCTAATTGTAGGATATCTGCTGCGTGATCAACTCTTTGTTTTATTTCGTTTTTGTCTTTTTTTGCTAACTTCAAACCAAATGACATATTATCAAATAGATTAAGGTGGGGATAAAGAGCATAAGATTGGAAAACCATGCCGACACCACGCTTAGATGGCTCTACATCATTCATCCGTTTATCACCCATGTAGAGATCGCCAGAAGTGATGTCTTCTAAACCTGCAATACAGCGTAATAGTGTGGATTTACCACAACCTGATGGCCCAACAAAAACGACAAATTCACCAGAATTAATCGTTAAATTAACATTTTTCGAGATCTTAACGTCGCCATAAGATTTGCAGACGTTGCGTAAAGTGACACTCGTCATTGTGTCTGTCCTCTATTCTAATTTTAAATAATTCATTCGAATTGCTTTATGGTTCCATTCTTACGGAAAAGAACCATGCCGTCATCCTCCTCCCTTTGATTTTTTTTGGGGGAGTAGGGGGGAGGAGTACCTAGATCACGTTTTTGAATAAAATCGATGAGCTTCAAAGTTTTATCAACTTTCAGTGTGAGGATTATCCCACTTCAGTGGTATTTTGTGATCTGATACTGACCTAATCAAGATTGAGATCACGCTTTTTATCAAGATAAGTAAAGGCGTAGAAAGTAGGAGGATGAATAATCGGTGTTAATTGCCGAAAATACATTCTGAAAACTGAGTCATCACCCTTATTACTTCAACCCTACGGATGATTCATTAATTATAAAAGGAAGGATTCACAATGAAAAAAGTCCTCAGCACTGTTGCTATTTGCACAATGGCAGCTCTTGGTTCTATTAATGCTTCTGCTGCAATTGAAGAAGGTCAATTAACGATTTGGGTTACTGGTGATAAGGCGTACGAAGGTATGGCTCAGATCGGTGAACGCTTTGAAGAAGACACTGGCGTAAAAGTGACTGTTTCTTTTCCAGATAAAGCAGAAGAGAAATTTGCTCAAGTAGCCGCAGCAGGTGATGGCCCAGATATTCTTTTTTATGCCCATGACCGTTTTGGTGGGTTTGCTGAGGCGGGTCTTTTAGCCGAAATTAAGCCATCTGAAGAATTGAAATCAGAGATTGTCGATTTTGCGTGGGACGCGGTGTCTTATAAAGGTAAAACCATCGCTTATCCTGTTGCTATTGAATCAGTATCATTAATTTATAATAAAGCCGTGATTAAAACGCCACCAAAAAATTGGGAAGATATTCCAGCATTGGATAAAGAGCTTTCTAAAAACAATCAAAAAGCAATCATGTGGCCATTACGTGGCGGAGCCTACTTTACATGGCCGTTGCTTGCGGCTGATGGTGGCTATGCATTTAAAAAAACAGCGGATGGTTATGATGTAAAGAATGCCGGAGTTAATGAACCTGGTGTTCAAAGCGCGATGAGTTTTATCGAGAAAATGGTACAAGACAACGTCATTTCAGCTGATATGGATTACTCGGTTGCTGAATCTGAATTTGTTAAAGGCAATGTCGCTATGATGATTAATGGCCCTTGGGGTTGGTCAAACATTGAGAAAGCAGGTATCGATTATGGAGTTACTACATTACCGAAATTCCATGGTCAGGTATCAAAGCCGTTTGTTGGTGTGTGGGTTGGAGGCATTAGCTCTGCGTCGCCAAATAAAGATCTTGCTGTTGAGTTTTTCGAAAGTTACTTATTAACAAATGAAGGCTTAAAAACACTCAATGATGATAAGCCACTGGGCGCAGTTGCATTAAATTCATTCCAAGAGCAACTGGGTAATGATCCAAGAATTGCAGCCACAATGGATAATGCAATGAATGGTGAAGTGATGCCAAACATCCCTCAGTTCACTACTTTCTGGTATAGCATGGAAGAAGCGCTTGGTAACGTAGTTGATGGACGTCAAATGGTAAAAGACGCATTGGCTGCTGCTGAACAACGAATGACTAAATAAAGCAGTTATGGAGGGAGACTTGTCTTCCTCCTTTTTATTCTCTCATCGTTATACTCCCCTAAATAAGTCTATTTTATCTGATGAGTTGATTTACTAGGTTGGTATTTTTAAAAGGTCTTGAAGCTTATGACAACAACAATTGCTTCGCAAACAAACTATAAATTAATGGCTAAGTGGGGATTGCTTTCAGCCATCGCTGCGATTAATGGTTATGTTTGCGTACTTATGTACTCTCGTGGCGAAACTGCATTCGCAATGTTAACGTTAGTATTAACATCTCTTGCCGTTTACGTATTTGGAAGTAAAAAAACATACGCTTATCGTTATACTTACCCTGGTATCGCAGGGATGATTCTCTTTATTATTTTCCCTTTGATGTACACTATTGGACTGGCGTTTACCAATTACAGTGCAACAAATCAGCTTTCTCTAGAGCGTTCTCAGGCGGTGCATTTAAGCAAAACATTCCAAAGCGGAAAAAGTTATCCTTTTACTTTAATGGATCAAGGTAACGGTTATGCGTTAACGATAAAAGATGCAGGGCAATTATTGGCAACAGAGTCGTTTGACCTAAACCAAGATGCAGAGAGAACACTGGCTTTAGCACCAGTTGAGTCTATTCGAGGTAAAAAAGCAAAGATTAAACAGATTATTGCTAAGCGTCCTTACCTTAATTTAATCTCATTATCACTGCCTTCTGGTGAGCAAATTAAAATGAGTGGCTTGCGTAAGTTTGCAGCGGTTGGACCTTTATTTACTTTACAAGAAGACGGTGAAACACTGTTTAACAATAAAACAGAACAGTATTTCAAAGCGAATCATGAAATTGGTTTTTATCAAGAAATTAATGATAACGGCGAGTACGTAGGTGATCCTATTTCACCTGGTTTTGTTGTTAATATTGGGACAGCAAACTTTGAACGTATTTGGAAAGACGATGGCATTAAAGAACCGTTTATCAGTATCTTTATCTGGACGGTTCTGTTTGCAACATTGACCATCGTATTTACTTTAGCGATAGGTTTAATATTAGCGTCTGTTGTTCAATGGGAAGCGCTAAAAGGCAGAGCGGTATATCGTTTACTATTGATCCTTCCTTATGCGGTCCCTGCGTTTATTTCAATCTTGATATTCCGTGGTCTTTTTAACCAAAGTTTTGGTGAGATTAACATGCTGCTTGATAGTATGTTCGGGATTCAACCTAACTGGTTCTCTGACCCATTTACCGCCAAAGTCATGGTATTAATCGTGAACACATGGTTAGGATTTCCGTACATGATGATTTTATGTATGGGGCTATTAAAGTCTATTCCTGAAGATTTATACGAAGCTTCCGCTATCGATGGTGCGGGCCCGATTCAGAATTTCTTTTATATTACGGTACCCATGATGGTGAAGCCATTAACCCCATTATTAATCGCCGCATTTGCCTTTAACTTTAATAACTTCGTAATGATTGCGCTATTAACAAAAGGTGGCCCGAACATGATTGGTACAACAGAGCCCGCAGGTTATACCGATTTATTAGTGAGCTACACCTATCGAATTGCTTTTGAAGGCAGTGGTGGTCAAGACTTTGGTTTAGCCAGTGCAATTGCAACACTTATATTCTTATTGGTTGGTGGGTTAGCGCTATTGAACCTACGTTTCACTAAATTATCAAATAACTAATTATTTAATAAGGAGTCATTGTTATGCCAATGGTCCAAGGTAAAAACTTAAAGTATCGTGTATGGGCAACGCATGTCGCTATGTGGATTTTCTTGGCGATGATTATTTTTCCATTGCTTATGGTTATTACTATTTCATTTCGTGAAGGTAACTTTGCAACGGGAAGTATTATTCCAGAAAATCCTTCTTTAGAGCACTGGAAATTGGCACTAGGCATTGCCGTTGAGCACGCTGATGGATCATCTACTCAACCGCCGTTTCCTGTATTAACGTGGTTGTGGAATTCAATAAAAATCGCAGGTATAAGTTCTATATTAATCGTTGCATTGTCGACAACCAGTGCTTATGCGTTCGCAAGACTACGTTTTAAAGGAAAAGAAACTATACTTAAAGGAATGATGATTTTTCAAATGTTCCCCGCGGTATTAGCCCTTGTCGCGTTGTATGCATTGTTTGATAAGTTAGGGCAGTACATACCGTTTTTAGGGTTGAATACTCATGGAGGGCTTATTTTTGCTTATCTTGGTGGTATCGCGCTTCATGTTTGGACCATTAAGGGATACTTTGAAACGATTGATAATTCACTTGAAGAAGCAGCAGCATTAGATGGTGCAACACCATGGCAGGCATTCCGTTTGGTGCTATTGCCACTGTCGGTTCCAATCTTAGCGGTTGTATTTATTTTGTCATTTATTGGGGTAATAACGGAGGTTCCTGTAGCATCTTTACTACTTTCTGATGTAAACTCGTACACATTAGCAGTTGGCATGCAACAATATTTGTACCCTCAGAACTACTTATGGGGTGATTTTGCGGCCGCTGCAGTATTATCAGCATTACCTATTACATTGGTTTTCTTACTCGCGCAGAAGTTTCTCGTAGGTGGTTTGACAGCCGGTGGTGTAAAAGGATAACGATAATAATACGGACCCGTACATTTTTATGGGCAGGGTCCTTTGCGTAAAGAGCTTTATGATGGTTTGGTCGCCGATTGGTAAAGTGTTCAACGCAGTATTGGCATTACGCATAGCTGGGTAAGTGTTGCAGGATGCAACTTTACTTTTTGTAATGAGAGCCTGAGTTTATTTCTCAGGCTTTTTTCTGTCTGTAAGGTAGGTAAATCTGAGGGTTAGGCTAGATCAGGATGATAAACCGTTGACCTATTTCGTCCATTTTCTTTTGAGTGATAAAGTGCTTTATCGGCCATTTCTAACCAAGATAAATAATCAGTATGTTCAGGTGCTAATTCACATACACCCAGGCTAACTTGGTAACTAACGTTTGCCTTTTCACAAACTACAATCGCTTTTTCTATTCGCTTGCGGAGCCTTTCTGTGAAATACAATGCTTGTTCTGCATTGGTACCTGGAAGAATAACGGTAAATTCCTCCCCTCCATAACGACCACAAATGTCGGTGTTACGTGATGTTTTGCGAAGTAGATCTGATGCGTTTCGGATGACGTCATCACCCACAGTGTGTCCATAAGTGTCATTTACTTGCTTGAAGTGATCGATGTCAAAAATGACGATTGATGATACGGCGCCAGACACTTGTGCCGTCTCAAATTCTTTCTTCAAACAAGACTCCCAATAAGCCCTATTAAATAGGTTTGTTAATCCATCTGTTTTACTTAGGTTAGAGAGTTGTTGATTTGACTCTTGTAAGTGAAGCTTGTTTTTGGCTATGTCTGTAACATCATTAATAACCAAACTGACGTGTGAAGCGAGTCCATTTAACGAAGTCAGTGGTGAGAAAGTAATGTTTTGACGCATTTCAGTCAAGCCGCTAGAGATAGGGGTAAAGTTTTTAAATTTGAATAAATAGGGACGGTCTTCCCAAGATGAAAAGCCTCTAGTTTTTAGACTAAAAGAAGCATCTACTTTTTTTCTAAGCCAAGAGGCTGGCAAATCAGGAATGATGTCAAAAATAACGTGACCAAGAATCGAATCAGCAGTGACGCCACTGTAAGATTGCATAAAAGAATTCCAAGCGCATACTCGATATTCTTTATCTAATACGATTAAGCCAGCGTCTAAATCTCCAATGACTTGCATTGCCCAATGAAAGTCATTCATTGCTGTATTTTTCGTATTCATACTAGATGCTCCAAGACTGTTTTAATGGCATCTAAAGAGTCATTATCCATAAGAAAAATCACATCACACTTTAAATCTAAACTTTCGGCGGAATACACAAATTCGATAGTGAAAATATCCTTATCATAATCTTCTAAAAAAGAATGCTTATCTTTTAAGGCGACTTTTAAATGCTCAGTATCTAGCACGATTGGTTGTCTTAGAGAAATACTGATGTCTAGTTGTTTACTGAAAGACAGAAGGAAAGAAGAAACTAATACATTTGAGATATCAAGAATGGCTTCATTGGTTGTCGTCACTTCTGTTTCATTTGTTGTTGTAATTAATTCAGTTAAATCATTACCATGCAGACAAACTAATGCTTCTCCATTAATACCATTACCTACAAAACGCTGTGAAATAGCGCGATATTCAGAGTTATTAACAACATCCTGCAGTACCATTCTTAATTCTGAATGATGTAAAGAGGCGACATTAGGTAAAGGCATATCAATAAAACGATCAAATTGTTCAGAAATAAGAGAAGCACTGACTCCTAAAGCAATATTACTGATTTCTTGAATACTAACGATCACATCGATAGCAGGTGTCACCGATGATAAATAGGGGGATTTTACTAAAAAAGGAATACGGTATTCATAAAATAAACTCGAAATTTCATCTTTTTTAAACGGCTTTTCAATAAAACCTTTAGCGCCAAGATTAAAACACCGTTGCTTAGCTTTTTCTTGGATATCGCCAGAGACAATAATGATGTTTGTGTGGTGAGAATTAACAGGGAGGGCACTCAGAACTTCAAAACCGTCCATTACTGGCATTGTAAGGTCAAGAAAAAGTACATCAATAGAATGTTGACTTAATATTTGTAATCCTTCCTTTCCATTTTCAGCATAGAAAATCTCTATATTAGGAGAAGGATCAATGTTGCTAGCAAGCGCTTTACGGGCAATGGTTGAGTCATCGCAAATCAGAATTTTCATTATTATAATATTTGATTAATCACAGGCAGTACACCATCCTAATTTATATGAGCAGCAAATCAACTTTTATCCTGCTTTTGCTCATTTAACTACGATCTGCTTAACATTAACTTTGTAAATTATTATCGAGAATAAGGTTTCCATAGATAAAAAATACGTTTTAAAAAATTGATCTAAGACATGTTATTCATAAAAATTCACATTAGGTGCAAAACAAAAGTTGAATCATTAAAAAATAGTTGAATAATGGTATTAGTTACAAAAGGGCACGAATATACGTGCAACCTACGATTTATAAAAAGAGAATAATGATGAACAACGAATACGTATTAGTTATCAATTCAGGCAGCTCTTCACTTAAGTTTGCTATTATTGACTCCGTTTCTGGCGATGCAGTATTAAGTGGCCTTGGTGAATGCTTCGGTCTTGAAGATGCTCGTATGAGCTGGAAGTATCAGGGAGAGAAAACAGAAATAGCCATTGAAGGCGAAGAAAACCATCATAAGATTGCGATTGGCAAATTGGTAGGTTTAACAGAAAAATTTGGTTTTACCGATGGTATCGTTGCTATCGGTCATCGTATTGTTCATGGTGGTGAGAAATTCACAGAAACAGTACGCATTAATGAAGAAGTAACAAAAGAAATTGAAAGTTTATCTGATTTAGCACCTCTTCATAACCCAGCAGGTGCGATTGGTATTCGTGCGGCGATTGAAGCTTTCCCAAGTCTTCCTCAATTCGCAGTCTTTGATACGGCTTTCCATCAAACAATGCCAAAGCGCGCATACACAGGTGCTATTGCTAAAGAGCTTTACACTGATTTTGGTGTACGTCGTTACGGTTTCCACGGCACAAGTCATTATTACGTTAGCCGTGAAGCAGCAAAAATGCTGAATAAACCAGTAGAAGAATTAAGTGTTATTTCTGTACACCTAGGTAATGGCGCATCAGTATGTGCAATTAAAGATGGTAACAGTGTAGATACAAGCATGGGCTTTACCCCGCTTTCTGGTTTAATGATGGGAACGCGTTGTGGTGATTTAGACCCAGGTATTATTGAATATTTATTGAAGAAAGGTTGGTCACAAGATCAAGTATTTAATTCTCTAAATAAGAATTCAGGTTTCTTAGGTGTATCTGGCCTAACAAGTGATGCTCGTGGTATTCTTGAGGCAATGGAAGAAGGCCACGAAGGCGCAACTCTTGCTTTCCAAGTATTTACTTACCGAGTAGCAAAATACGTGGCGTCATACCTAGCGGCTTTAGATTCACTTGACTGCATTATCTTTACGGGTGGTATTGGTGAAAATGCGTTACCAATTCGTCGTGAAATTTTAAACAACCTTAAAATTCTAGGGTTTGTGGAAGATCAAAAAGGCAATGAAGCTGCTCGCTTTGGCAGTGCAGGAATCATCGCTAAATCAGAAATGCTAAACGCAGTAGCGATGGTGATTCCAACCAACGAAGAATTCGTTATTGCTCAGCAGTCGGTTGAGCTTCTGTAATTTCTTCTAAAATATAGAATATTGAAAAGCGAGTTATGATGGCTCGCTTTTTTTGTTTCTGGGATTTGTGATTGCATATACATACAAAGGAAACACTTGCAGATAATCAATGTTAAATTTCATATCCTATTGATTTTATTATTGATAAGTTATCTCCAACCTTATAAATAAAAATCACTTATCTTCCTACAATCTCTTTCATTTAAAATGTGAACCGTCTCGGGTCGATTTGATTTTTAAACCCTAAGAAAGGGGTTTTTATTGTGTCTTATTTCTCACCTATATAGAGTTTTCACATCTCGATTTTACAAGAAATCTTACTTGTTGGTTTTTTGTAAGCAACCACCAGTCAGAGTAAATGCTAAATACATTATAAGGAAGAATATTAAATGAGTACTGCCAACAAAGCTGCTATGTGCGCATCAACCCGTGACGCAAAAAGTCCTGCTGGCTTGTGCCCCTTTCAGCGTAGTGATATCGGTATTATTCCCGTGCGTTATGCCTTGGACGATACGAATGAGCAAGGGCTACAGATGCACCCATTCCCAGCCTCTGACCCGCAATGGAAAGGTCGATTTACGCCTAAGCAGCGTCAGTATACGTTAAGGCAACTCCGTGATGGTTGGTTGTATGTGTATGATGAAACAGATACAACGTTTCATGAATATCAAATTGAAGGGTATGAGTTTACCAACATTGATTGGTCAAGCGATGAAGCCGATAAGCCCGCTAATAAACGAGGTAGCAAAGGTGAAACGAAGAGTTGCTTAGTGTACCCTGCAAAAAATACTATCTATATGGCATTTGCCCATCAACGTTGGACATGGCGAATGTGTGAGTATATGCGTTCTCATGAATCTAATTGCTCAGTATGGATGCGTAAGGTTAATTTAAAACAATTTAAATCGACCTTAGCTCACCCTCATGCGGGGCTTTCTTCTAAGCTTGGCCACTATGCAGCAGATATAGGAGTCAATGGTGCTCCAGCTGGGATTTTTGATTCGACTTGCACACCATTAGCTTCAACTGAAGCTCAAACTGACAGTTTTAAACATGTAGCAGATAAGCCAGGGTGTTGGGATGTAGATTATCGAGTCGATTTACCAGCCCAAGATTGTGGGATGTTTATTGCGCTTGATGATCCTTTAGCGGATGTATCCGATTTATTCTTACCACTTGCAGAAGAAATCACACTACGCAGTGCAATACACAAAGATGAAGATAATATCCATAAACTGCAAATGGCTGAAATTACCCGTAATCTTGGTCGAGTAAGGTTAAAGCCTGAGGAGTTACCTGAGCAAATTAGCGATGATCCAATGAAGATATTGGAATTTGAGCGTCAGTTAACCGAATATCTAGCCATTCAATCTCTGGCAGATAAAGAGTCTGCCGCTTTTGATTCAAACCCAAGCATTGGCAATGCCCCATTTACCCCACTTCAAGAAGAAGCGTTAGAGAAACACTCTGAACTAAAAGAGAAATACCATTTTACGCCCAGTGATGAGCAGAAAACCACTTGGGAAAAGAATACTCTCTTCAGTGATGAGGTTAATTGGAGTGAGTTAGATGAGTTTCTTACCCAACACTACACCCAACTTAAAGATCAAGACAAGCGCATTGCCATGCTCTATCAAGATTTTATGGAGGCGTTTGAGCAGCTAGGAACGGATCCATTCGTCATTGGTATTGATAATCAAGATGAAGCACACCTCACTTATTTACTAAGTTTAATTAGCCAATATGTACAGGTAATAAAACAAGCGGTGAATACCGAGAAGGAGTACGCCACTCTAGAAAGCGCACTTTCCCTCGATTCTCCAAAAACACTGTTTTCATTAGCGTCATTGGGTTTTTCAAACGACAATTTACAAGCGCTTAATGATCATGTGGAAGAGTTGAGTAATCACCTTCTTTCTACCAATAGTTCAGGTGATATGGGGGCATTATCGGGAGCGATAGCGAGTTGGGGAGGTTTTACTGATGATATTCGAATTCAAGATAATAAATGGTTTAAAGCGCTAGCTGAGCCTGTACAGTTAAGTTTTATTGCTCTGAAAAATGCAGTGACAGGCCAAGCTAAAGATAGTTGGCGAGGGATAGCGAATTTACTGTTTCCACATCAAATGAACACAGCAACAACGCCTCAGGGGATGATCAGTAATTTAAGGTTGGTCATATTAGAAGCTTTGGTTAACCCCGAGGCAATTGTGATACATAACCCAGATTATCCTGCACACTTTGCCGCGTGGCAGCGAAAGATTAATGCAGAAGTGATGATCATCCGTCAAATTAGTCAGCCACCATCAGGGCAACTGACACCGAAAAACCATCAAATACAAACCATGCGCAGCGCTCAACAAAGAATGCAAAAGCTATTGAGTAGTGAACTTCCAGTGATGGTGATGCTCAAGTATGAAGCCGTCAATAATGCCGCCAAGCAAATGCTCAATGAAGCAATTGAGCGCAGTTGGCAGCAAGGTAAAGATATTACTCAAGCATCGTGGAATAAAATGGGGAAGATGGGAGGGGTTGTCGCCATCCTTAACCTTTGGAATACGGCAGCAGTGCTTCAAAATATCCACCATAAAGCAGAACAATATCCAGAGAGTGATTTATGGACCAATCCAGCAGTCAGAGAAGCAACCTATGCGACGAGTTATGCGGTATCGGCTGTTACCGCAGTTTGGAGGGATGCGGCTTGGGGCAAGATGGCGACTAACCAATCTTTGCTTTCAGAATCACTGAAAATTGCATTACGAAGTAGCACTCATTCATACGAACTTAGACAAAGTTTAGCAACCTTTGCCAAAACAACCGCTGCGGTATCTTTATTTGGTTTAATCGCGACAGCATTAGAGACGTGGGAGAGCTATGATAAATTTAAAGATATGAGTCATTCACCGATGGAACGGTTTGGATATGGGTTAAAGGGTTTCTCTACCGTTATTCAAACGATTGCCTTTGGAGGTCAATTGACCGCATTAATTTCTAGTCGATTAGGGTGGACTTTCCGTTCATTTGGTCTTCTCGGTTCTATTATTGCGCCCTGGATTCTTACTACATTTATGGTGGGGTCTATTCTCTTTCTTATCTCGATTATAATTATCAATGCTTTTAAGCGTACCGAACTAGAAAAGTGGCTATTACATTCCGCATGGGGGAAAGATGCAAAACATTGGGAAGCCGTTGATGAGTTGACCCGATTGGAGCAGATTATTCATAAGCCTCAGGTCAGGCTAAATAAGGTAATTTCTAGCCTTCCTTCTAAAGCAATATACGGTTCTGCTGCGGGGCAACAATGGCAATTAGAGATATCTTTGCCCATGCACACAAAAGGTAAGTCTATTGGTTTACAAGTTACGCGCACACCAACGCAAAATAAATATAGTTATGTGACATCTTCATTAAAAACGGCTGTGATGGTAAACGAACAAAATGGCATTTGGAGTAAAGATGAAACGGGAAATTCAGTCTATCGTTTAGATTTAGGTGGTACAACCAAAGATAGTACTACGGTCTTCATTAGCCTGCCTTTTAACTGGCAAGCATCAGAGCATGATATGTTGGGCTATATTGCTTCAGGTAGTAGCAAGGGAGAACTCGTTATATTGCCAGCACGGAAAGATAACGTCATCCGCACTATTAAAGTTGAGGTGAATGATGGGTTCTAAAGAAAAAATAGATCAATTAAAAGAACAGCTATATCAGGCAAAGATTATCTACAGTTGGGAGGATGTAGGAGGAAGTTTAAAGGATAAATTAGTAGTTTGGGGAGTTGCTGCTTTTATTGGTTGGCTTTTACCTTTATTTCTAATATGTGTTGAAAGTATTCCTTTATGGAGTAATGAATTTTGGTTTTTTACAGGTTGTGCAATAGCTGGAATGCTGGTCGTGAGGTATTTATTTTTTCCAGATAAACATCGTTGTTATCACTTGACTCCAATGGGCATTCATTACACTGAACAAGACATGATCCCTGAAGTGGCTTATAAAATCGCAAGAGGCTTTGCTTGGGTTGGTATTGTGGTCTGTATTATCGTTGCCTTTATGTTTGGTCCTTTAGCTTTTGTTGGAGCAGGGGCCTTTGCGCTCATGTCATTTGGGATGACAAATTTCCAGTCAACTATACAAGAGCATGAAGTTTTTTTTTCTGAGAGGCCAATTTTATTTAATCTACTTAACGATACTATGTTCAGAGTAGACAGTTATACAGCTCCTGGTTATTGTTGTCGTCGAGACTTTTACGTGCCTTCTTTAGAGCAAAAGAAACAAATTATAACAGCGATTCAAAATAGCCAAAAAAATATAGAGTACGTAGAGTTAGCTAAGTTAAATGATATGTTTAAGCATTCTATTTTCATTCAAGATTAGAATGAAGCAATCGAAATTGATCTACCTATTAGATTTAGGCGGCACAATCCGAGATACCATTACGATCTTAGTTAATATGTCTTTTAACTGGCAAGCATCAGAGTATGAACAGTTAGGTTATATTGCTTCAGGTAATAGCCAAGGTGAGCTTGTTATATCACCTGCATTTAAAGAATCTTCTATTAGAACAATTAATGTGGATGTGAACTAAATGAATGCAGATGAACAAAAAAACGACTAAGAGATCAACTTTACAAAGCGAATACAATTTATTCTTGGGAGTATCAGGGCGCGGGTCAAAAATACACTAATTTAGCCTATTGGATTTTGTCAATATTTTCGGGAGGGATACCACTATTGTTTCTTTGGTCGGTTACTGACCTGACAGTAGACTCACCTGTTTTTTTGGGGCTCTTTATTTTATCAACGACGTTGGTGTTTATAGGGAGATACTTATTTGCACCCGATAAAGACTATTGCTACTACTTAACTCCAATGGGGATTCATTACACTGAACAAAACATGATCCCAGAAGTGGCTTATAAAATTGCGCGAGGCTTTGCTTGGGTTGGCATTGTGGTCTGTATTATCGTTGCCTTTATGTTTGGTCCTTTGGCTTTTGTTGGAGCAGGGGCCTTTACGCTCATGTCATTTGGGATGACAAATTTCCAGTCAACTGTAGATAAGAGCTATATATTCATTGATGAACGCAGTGTTGTTTTTCACATAATTAATGATGGTGTGGTGTCATTTACGATCCCAGAAAAAGGTAAGCTTCAATATAAAGGCCTTGTATACACTTCGACTCTCGAAGAAAAAATGGAGTTACTTACCAATTTACAATCACTTTCTATAGATATGGAAATCATGGAGATCAAAAGATTAAATGATCAATACAAGCATCCAATTTATCAGCAAGATGAAGTTGCAGAGTGATTTATTGAACCTAGATGTCTGAACGCTGAAATTTATAGCATCATAAAATTAGGAATATTTAAGGTGCGATACTTTACCAACCCCAACCAACGAAGAATTCTTTATTGCTCAGCAGTCGGTTGAATTACTGTAATAATTCAGTAATTACCTATTTATATTAAAAGGCTCAGACTTAGGTTTGAGCCTTTTTTGTTAATGTAGTCTGTGAAATTTGAG
>NZ_CAWPRC010000206.1:0-9671 GCF_963890165.1 Aliivibrio sp. SR45-2
ATCAAGTTAGCCATAACCGTCTTTACTTAAATGGTGTTGAATTTTTCAAAGTTGTTCCTGAAAACTTTATTGGTTCTTGGAGTTCAAAATTAGTTTCTGGTGAAGATATTATGGCAAGTAATGTTAAAGCATTAAATTTGAAGTTACGTTCAGATTTTATTTTTTCATTAGATGTTGTTTCTACGACAGGTAAAAAAAATCAGCAGGTTGGTTATTATTATTTTGAAGATGATGATTTAGTTTTGCTTTATGAGGAAGGGGAGCAAGAGTCAACATTTACAATTAAAGACGATGTATTAGAATTGAAAAATGAACAGTTTGGAATGTACGCATTATTGCAAAGAGAATAATGAGCCTATAAGGATAGAAATATGAGCTGAGGCCACTTTTAATTTACAACCTGGCCATATCTTGTGAGAAAATAGCTGAGTTAATTAGTAACTATCACTCGCTTTTTATTTATTAGTGATAGAAATCATAAGGATATATTATGAGCCAGCAACTACAGGCTAAGTTTCGCAACGACTATCAATCTCCAGAATTCACCATTTCAGACATCGATTTAGTATTTGACCTTGATGATACTAAAACACATATTTCAGCAACGTCTCAAGTTAAGCAATTAAAAAAATCAACGGATCTTCTTCTTGAAGGCGAGGGCATGGTACTTACATCATTAGCAGTTAATGGTGTTGAGTATTCGGATTATACCTTAACTGATTTTCAATTAACGATTCATAATGTCAGTGGTGAATTTAACCTTAAAATCACCACTGAAGTAAATCCTCAAGAAAATACAGCACTTGAAGGTTTGTACAAATCAGGCGATGGTTTCTGTACTCAATGTGAAGCCGAAGGCTTCCGCCGTATTACTTATTATTTAGATCGTCCTGATGTTTTGGCTCGTTTTACTACAAAAGTTATTGCGGATAAAAAAGCATACCCACATTTATTAAGTAATGGTAATCGAATTAATCATGGTGATCTTGATAGTGGTAAACACTTTGTGCATTGGCAAGATCCATTTCCAAAACCAGCGTATTTATTTGCGTTAGTTGCCGGTAATTTTGATGTATTAACAGACACTTACCAGACTAAATCGGGTCGTGACGTTGCTCTAGAAATTTATGTTGATCAAGGTAATTTAGATCGAACACCTCATGCGATGGCATCATTAATTAATTCAATGAAGTGGGACGAAGATCGTTTTGATCTTGAGTATGATCTCGATATTTATATGATCGTAGCCGTTGATTTTTTCAACATGGGTGCGATGGAAAACAAAGGGTTAAATGTTTTTAACTCGAAGTTTGTATTAGCAAAACAAGAAACAGCAACCGATACCGATTACCTTGGAATTGAAGCGGTAATTGGTCATGAATATTTCCATAACTGGACAGGTAACCGTGTTACTTGCCGAGATTGGTTTCAATTGAGTTTAAAAGAAGGCTTAACGGTTTTCCGAGATCAAGAATTTTCTTCTGATCTTGGTTCTCGATCAGTAAACCGAATTAATAACGTTCGTATCATGCGCGGCCCTCAGTTCTCTGAAGATGCAAGTCCGATTGCTCACCCAATTCGTCCAGAAAAAGTGATAGAAATGAATAATTTCTATACGTTAACGGTGTACGAAAAGGGCAGTGAAGTGATTCGTATGATGCACACCTTATTAGGTGAATTGAATTTCCAAAAAGGAATGAAGCTTTATTTTGAACGTCATGATGGTACGGCTGCAACCTGCGAAGATTTTGTATTAGCGATGGAAAATGCATCAGGAATTGATTTAACACAATTCCGTCTTTGGTACCGTCAATCAGGTACACCTGTTTTGTCTATTGCTTCTGAATACGATGAAACAAAACAAGAATATGCGTTAACAGTGAAACAACATACGCCAGTAACAGAAGACCAGACTGAAAAATTTGCGTTACATATTCCGTTAGATATTGAGTTGTATACGCAAGATGGTTCAGCAATTGAGTTACGCTGTAACAATGATGAAGTCAGTAATATACTGAATGTGACTGAAGACGAACAAACGTTTATCTTCCAACAAGTATCTGAAAAACCAGTAGTTTCGTTACTGCGTGAGTTTTCTGCACCCGTTAAGTTAAATTACGCTTATAGTGATGAAGAACTAATTTTCTTAATGGTTCATGCGAAGAACGATTTTGCTCGTTGGGATGCTGGACAGATGTTACTTGCAAACTACATTCGTGCGAACATTACTTCTGTTCAAAATAATGAGGCA
Source organism: Aliivibrio sp. SR45-2 (assembly GCF_963890165.1). NCBI lineage: Bacteria > Pseudomonadati > Pseudomonadota > Gammaproteobacteria > Vibrionales > Vibrionaceae > Aliivibrio > Aliivibrio sp. SR45-2. The sequence continues at coordinate 2,252 of NZ_CAWPRC010000206.1, forward strand.
CTTGTTCTGCCAGAAGCTGTAGTTGATGCTTTCCGCGGCGTATTATTAAATACAGAATTAGATCATGCATTTATAGCAGAAATGTTCGTCTTGCCAAATCACAATGAAATCACCGGCTGGTTTGATATTGTTGATGTAGATGCCATTGATAAAGCACTTAGTTTTATTAAACAAACATTAGCTACAGAATTAAAAGATGAATTTTCAGCCACTTATCATAGTTTAAAGCAAGTTAGTTATTCGGTTGCACATGATGCTATTGGGAAACGTGCTTTACGCAATTGTGCATTAAGCTATCTTGCAAAAACAGAGCAGGGTGAAGCGTTAGTTAAAGCACAATATGAGTCGGCAGATAACATGACTGATACGATGGCCGCAATGGTATCGGCTAACTCGGCACAACTTTCTATTCGTCAAAGCTTAATGAATGACTTTAGTGATAAGTGGTCGCATGATGGTTTGGTTATGGATAAGTGGTTTATTCTACAAGGATCAAACCCAAGTGTTGATGCCTTGAAAGCAATTAAAGCAACGATGGATCATTCTGCATTTAGTCTGAAAAACCCGAATCGTATTCGTAGTTTAATTGGTTCTTTTGCTGCGAATAACGTTGTTAATTTCCATGTTAAATCAGGTGAAGGCTATGCATTCTTAGGCGATATTTTACTTGATCTGAACGTGAGTAATCCACAAGTAGCTTCACGTTTGATTGATCCATTATTGAAATTTAAGAAGTATGATAGTGATCGTCAAACGTTGATGAAAGCGCAATTGCAGCGCTTGGCTGATCTTGATAACTTAGCAAAAGATCTGTTTGAGAAGGTAATGAAAGCGTTAGCGTAAAATAAGATCTTACTTCAATAAAAGTGATAAATGGTCAGTATTTTATGCTGACCATTTTTTGTTTTTTCTTTATACTTTGTTTTTGATAATTCAAAGTAGATAACATCGTCGATCATGAATACGTTTTATTATTTTAGAGTTAACGTTAGCTACCAAGCCTTTTTAAGTCATTACTCTGGCACGGCGAGTACGGTTTTAGTCATGACTGAACAAGGTTTAAAGTTACAGTTACCAGCGTCGCGTTTTCGCGCATTTTTAACTCAATTAGGAGTGAAAGGGCGCTTTCGTTTAACTGTGGACCAAAATAATCGGTTTGTAAATCTTGAACAAGTAGGATAAACCTCTACCTTAATCACACTTCTAACTATAAACCCTCTAGCACGTAAAAAAGTCATAACGTTTCCGTCATATTATCCTTACAATATGAGGCGCATAAGCAGTATCAACTGCTACACTTATTATACATAATTCTAATCATAAGAAACGGAGCATTCGCTTTATGACGACGCGTGATCCTATCGTTCCCGTACTACTCGAGAAAGTGTACGCTTTAATTGCTGAAAAGCTTGAAATGCCTCAACAATCACTAATAACGCAACTTGCTCAGCGTTTATTTGCCAATATTGATGATGATGATTTACTACAACGTAATGAATCAGATATGTATGGGGCAACTCTTAGCCTTTGGAACCATTTGTCGGATGTAAATCTATCTGATATTTCGGTTCGTATTTTTAATCCAACATTAAGTCAAGATGGCTGGCAGTCAACACACACCGTCGTTGAGATTGTCACACCAGATAACCCATTTTTAGTTGACTCAGTTAAGATGGCCCTTACCCGTCTTGATATGACAAGTCATTTTATGCTGCATGGTCCACACTGTTTTACTCGTGAAAATGGTGAGATTATTTCGATCTGCAGTAATGATTCTACAATGCAGCAAACTCTCTTTCATTTTGAGGTAGATCATCTTAGTGATCCCGCAGAAATAAAAACACTTCAGACGGAGTTATTTTTAGTATTAGAAGATATTCGCCGTGTAGTGAATGAATGGAAGCCAATGTCTGAAAAGTTGACTGAGGTTATTGTTGAGCTTGAGTCTAATCATTCCCCGATTGGAAAAGATCAGGTTAATGAATCCATTCAATTTCTAGCGTGGTTACAGGATCATAACTTTACCTTAATGGGGTATAAGAATTTTGATTTAGTTGCTATCGAAGGGGATTACGAACTAACACCAACAGCAGAGACTGGCTTAGGACTATTTTCTTTAGATTCTCGTATTCATGCGACAAAACTATCGGATATGCCATCGTCTGCTCGAGCCGCGGCTAAAAAATCAGATTTACTCATCTTAACTAAATCAAATACTAAGTCTCGAATTCACCGTCCCGCTTATACTGATTACATTGGTATTAAACGGTTGAACAAAGAAGGCAAAGTGATTGGTGAGCATCGTTTCACCGGCTTATATACTTCAACGGCATACAACCAAAGTGTTTCTAATATTCCTCTACTTAGTAATAAAGTCGAACGTATTCTTGAAGCAAGCCATTACATCAAAGGCTCTCATTCTTACAAAGCATTAAACAATATCCTTGAGACTTATCCTCGTGATGAACTTTTTCAAGCAACAGAAGAAGAGATGCTTGAAGTCGGAACCGGCGTAGTTAAGATGCAAGATCGTGATTTGTTGCGTCTATTTGTTCGTCGTGACCCGTTTGGTCGTTTCTTCTCATGCATGGTGTATGTAACAAAAGAGCGCTATAACACAGAATTACGCCGTCAAACTCAACGTATCTTAAAGAGTTACTTTGGTTCTGATCAAGAAGTTGAATTTACAACGTTCTTTTCGGAAAGTGCATTAGCAAGAACTCATTACATTGTTCGTGTAGATAACAATAACGGCGATATTAATGTGAAAGATATTGAGAATAACCTAATGGAAGCAGCATCAACGTGGGATGATCGTTTATGCGATGTGATTGTAGCAAACCTTGGCGAAAGTAAAGGAACGGCGATTGCGAAACAGTATCAACGTGCTTTTCCTCGTTCATACAAAGAAGCGACGTTACCTGGTTCTGCGGTTGCGGATATTGAACGTTTAGAAAATTTAAGCGATGAAAATAAGTTGGGAATGTTGTTTTATCGTCCTCAAGAAGAAAAGAAAGGTTCAGCGAACGTTAAACTTAAACTGTTCCATCGTGATGAACCTATTCACTTATCCGATGTAATGCCTATGCTTGAAAACTTAGGGTTAAGAGTGATTGGTGAATCACCTTATACCGTTAAGAAAAGTGATGGCTCTGTAGATTGGATTTTAGATTTTTCTATGATTCATAACGGTTCTGCCGAAGTCGATCTTCGTCAGGCTCGTGATCGTTTCCAAGACGCATTTGCGAAAATTTGGAGTGGTGAATTAGAGAGTGATGGTTTTAACCGATTAGTACTTGGTGCTGGTTTATCTGGCCGTGAAGTGACTATTTTACGTTCTTACGCTCGGTATATGCGTCAAGTTGGTTTCCCATTCAGTCAACAATACATTGAAGACACATTATCAACTCATACTCATTTAGCGGTATCAATTGTTGCATTGTTTGATCTTCGTTTTAATCCAACAATGGGTTGGAGTGAGAAAAAACAACAAAAACAATTAGATGCGATTTTTGCGAGTTTAGATAAAGTAGAAAGCTTGGATGATGATCGTATTATCCGACGTTACGTAGACATGATAGTTGCTACTGTTCGTACTAACTATTATCAAGTCTGTGAGAACAACCAATCAAAACCATGGCTATCTCTAAAACTAAAACCATCAAATATTCCTGAAATTCCAGCGCCTGTACCTGCATTTGAGATCTTTGTTTATGCACCTGATATTGAAGGTGTCCATTTACGTGGTGGTAAAGTCGCTCGTGGTGGTTTACGTTGGTCAGATCGCCAAGAAGATTTCCGAACAGAAGTCTTAGGTTTGGTTAAAGCACAACAAGTTAAAAATACGGTCATTGTTCCTGTTGGGGCCAAAGGTGGCTTTGTTTGTAAGAAGCAGCATAATTTCACGACTCGTGATGATATCTTTGCTGAAGGTCAACGCTGTTATAAACAATTTATTCGCGCATTATTAGATGTGTCTGACAACATCATTGAAGGGGAAGTGATTCCTCCGAAAAATGTCGTTCGCCATGATGATGATGATCCATATTTGGTTGTTGCTGCTGATAAGGGAACAGCAACGTTCTCTGATCTAGCAAACTCAGTTTCTGAAGAATACAACTTCTGGTTGGGTGATGCTTTTGCCTCTGGTGGTTCTAATGGTTATGACCATAAAGCGATGGGTATCACGGCTAAAGGGGCGTGGGAATCAGTGAAACGTCATTTCCGAGAAATGGGAATTGATTGTCAAACCACGGATTTTACTGTCGCAGGTGTCGGTGATATGGCGGGGGATGTGTTTGGTAATGGGATGTTGTTATCTAAACATATTCGTTTACAAGCCGCATTTAACCACATGCATATCTTCATTGATCCAAACCCGAATGCTGAAATGACTTGGCCTGAACGTAATCGATTATTTGAACTGCCACGTTCAAGTTGGGAAGATTACAATAAAGATCTTATTTCTCAAGGTGGTGGACTTTTCTCTCGCCGTGCAAAGTCGATAGATCTCTCTCCTGAAATTCAGAAAATGTTAGGTACACGTAAGCAGTCTCTAGCACCAAATGATCTCATTCAAATGATCTTAAAAATGAATGTGGATCTCTTATGGAATGGTGGTATCGGTACTTATGTTAAAGCAACAAAAGAAACCAGTGTCGATGTGGGTGACCGTGCTAATGATGCGTTAAGAATCAATGGTGCAGAGCTAAATGCGAAAGTGATTGGTGAAGGTGGTAACTTAGGAATGACACAATTGGGTCGTATTGAATATGGCCTAAAAGGTGGCCGTGTTAATACCGATTTTGTTGATAATGTAGGTGGCGTTGATTGTTCTGATAACGAAGTTAACATTAAGATCTTGCTGAATGGTCTTGTTGCGAATGGGGATCTTACTTATAAGCAACGTAATGTCTTACTTGAAAAAATGGAAGATGAAGTTGGTGACATTGTTCTTGATGATGCTTATTGCCAATCTGAATCGATCTCAGTAACAGAGCAGCAAGGTACCGCGTTAGTTAAAGAGCAGATCCGATTTATTCATCACTTAGAGAAGAAAGGTCAATTGGATCGTGGATTAGAGTTTATCCCAGATGATGAAACTCTAATAGAAAGAGAGAAATTAGGGCAGGGACTTACTCGTCCTGAACTCTCTGTTTTGGTCGCTTATGGAAAGATGGTATTAAAAGAGCAACTTGCTTGTGATGAGATTGCAAATAATCCTTATCATGCTGATTTGCTTAAAACCTATTTCCCTACTGAGTTACAACGTAACTATAGAGCGGAAATGGACAATCACCCTCTGCGTTCAGAAATCATTGCAACTTGCTTAGCAAATCAAATGGTTAATGAAATGGGGTGTAACTTCATTACTCGAATGCAAGAAGAAACAGGTTACGCGGTCACTGATATTGTTAATGCGTATTCTGCAACCCGCGCTATTTTTGAGTTTGGAGACTTATTCAAACAAATTCGTGAGTTAGATAATACAGCAACGACAGTGGCACAATACGATGCTTTCTTTGTTATGCGTCGAACGATTCGTCGAGTGGCTCGTTGGTTACTGCGTAATGGTTCACAAAACATGTCAATTCAAGAGTTGATAGCTAAGTACAAACCTGCGGTTGATGATATTAAAGTCAACTTAGATAATTATTTAGTTAAAGATGAAGTCATTGAACATATTGAACAAGCCAATCATTACCTTGAAATGGGTGTACCGTGCGAGTTAGGTAATTTATTAGCGCGCTTAAGCAGTTTATACTCAGCAATGGATATCTCTGCATCGGCAGAAGCGGCAAAACACCCCGTTTCTGTAGCGGCTCGTTTGTATTATGTATTAGGTGATAAATTATCTTTGCATTGGTTCTTAAAACAAATTAATAATCAAGGTGTTGATAATCATTGGCAAGCCCTTGCAAGAGCGTCATTCCGCGAAGATTTAGATTGGCAACAACGTCAATTGGCTGGGTTAGTTTTAGCTGAATATACCGATGGAAAATCAGTAGAGCAGGCGATTGAAGAATGGTATGAGAAAAACAGTACTTCAGTTGATCGTTGGGACAGTATTTTAAATGAATTTAAAGTAGGTTCAGTTCATGAATTTGCTAAATTCTCTGTAGCATTACGAGAGTTAATGTTATTGAATTTAAGCTGTACGTCTAACGCTTCTTAGCCAGGTTATTGCTCTAAATAATCAGTAGACAAACGTTTGCATAACTTAAGCGAAAGTGAGTATATATTCACTTTCGCTTTTTATTACCCCGTAATTTTTCCTATATATCTATCTATTTAATCAAATTAAGTGATTACTTATTTCTATACCGATTTATTGGCTTTACGTTTGCAATAAATAATGACAAATTAAGTGCGATTAAGTTTGAATTGTTAATTAAATCAGTGAATAATGACTCCCCGTTTACACGGGACTTATTTTTTGGAGTTACAATGTTATATCGCATCGCCAGAGCTGGCATTTTCAAACTTGATGCTGAAAAAGCACATGACTTAGCAATTCAAAACTTCAAGCGCTTTAATGGCACACCTCTTGATATCTTCTATCGTCAAAAATTAGCGTCTAAACCTGTAGAGGTAATGGGCATTCAATTTAAAAACCCTATCGGTCTTGCGGCCGGTCTTGATAAAAACGGTGAGTGCATTGAAGCATTTGGCGCAATGGGTTTTGGATTCATTGAAGTGGGTACAGTAACTCCTCGTCCTCAAGCGGGCAATGATAAACCACGTCTTTTCCGTCTTATTGAAGCTGAGGGTATAATCAATCGCATGGGTTTTAATAACCTAGGTGTTGATAATCTCGTAGAGAACGTAAAGAAAGCAAAATACGATGGCGTGATTGGCATTAATATTGGTAAAAATAAAGATACGCCAATCGAGAAGGGCACTGAAGATTACTTAATCTGTATGGAGAAGGTATATCAATACGCAGGTTATATTGCGATTAATATCTCATCACCAAATACTCCAGGACTTCGAACGCTTCAATATGGTGAAGCACTTGATGATCTTCTTTCTCAACTGAAAGAGAAGCAGAAAGAGTTAGCTGAAAAATACGGTAAGTATGTTCCAATCGCATTAAAAATTGCCCCAGACCTTGATGATAATGAATTATCTCAGATTGCCGATTCTTTAATGAAATATAAGATTGATGGTGTCATTGCAACAAACACGACATTAGATCGTTCTATGGTTGAAGGAATGAAGCACGCAGAGGAGATGGGGGGACTAAGTGGTCGTCCTATACAAACTCGCAGTACTGAAGTCGTTCGTCAATTAAAAGAATTATTAGGTGACAGTTTACCTATTATTGGTGTTGGTGGTGTTGACTCTTATGTTGCAGCAAAAGAGAAGATGGTTGCGGGTGCCGATCTTGTACAGGTATATTCAGGTTTTATCTATAAAG
>NZ_CAWPRC010000207.1:0-9530 GCF_963890165.1 Aliivibrio sp. SR45-2
AAAAACGGTCTCGACTTGTAGATCCGTGATTAAGTCAGTTATATGAATGTTTTGTGCAAAGCTCGCAGCATTATTTCTGGCCTTACGGTTGAAACAGTTGATGGAACCATTGAATCTGCCTTTGATTTTTGGACTCTTGATGTTGAAGTGTTAGATCCAAATACCGTCATCACAAGAACGCGTTCGACTTTTAATGAAGACATCGATGTCAATATCGACCTGGCACCGTTAGATACAGTGACATTTACTATTAGTGGCGATGTTAATAAAAACGCAGTTGGAGTGATTAAAAACACCGCAACGATGGCGTTTAATGGTATTTCCGTTGATAAAGAAGCTGAACTTAAACCTGAAGACCAGAAAGTGACTTTTAATAAAACACTTAAAGACGGTTCAAAAGAAGGCCCTTATAAAGCAGGGGAAGAATCAGAGTTTCATATTACGTTAATAAATGATGCTGCGAGCTTTGCACAAAACATTCATATAACTGACTTAATCACGGATCTACAAGTCGAGACCGTTTTTGGTGTTACAGAGCAAGCCTTTAGCTCATGGAATATTGATTACCGTATTCGTAATGATAAGTACGATACGACAACGATTAGTTCATTGCCTATTGGGGATGATATCGATGTTATTGTCGATTTAGCACCAAGTGCAACGATTGAATTTATTGTTAAGGGGATCGTAAACCCGAAAGCATTGGGGGAGATCAGCAATACGGCCACAATGAATGACGGAATTTCAAGCATTGATTCAACAGCGTTATTACAACCAGAAAGTGTTGTTTTGGTCGTGAAGAAAATCGCAGATAAAAACGAATACACGAACGATGACAATGAAATTACCTATACGTTGGCGGTGGCCAATAGAGGTTCATCAGATGTGTCTGGTGTTCAATTAGTTGATGAAATTTCGACGCTTCAAGGGGCGAATGGAAACCCTTTATTTACGGAATGGACAACCACGATTAAAGAAGCCCCTAGTTTATCTGTTGTGGCGACCGAAAGTTCTATTGACCTTAACTCGACTCAAACCTTAAAAGCGTATGAAGGTAACGGATTTATTATCACCGTTGTAGGAAAAATAGGTAAAGGACTTGATGATGATATTACGAATACGTTTATCGCAACAGCGCCTGGTGGAGAAACTGCTCAAGATAGTGTGACCGTTCATGTGAAAAAATTTGCGGATAATGAAGGTCAACTAGAGGTAACAAAACAAGCACTTAAAGACTCCATTCAGGTAGGAGATGTCGTTGAGTATGAAGTGGTTATCGAAAATAATAATGAAGCTGAATTTAAAAGTGTCAAATTGGAAGATCGATATCCATCAGGCTTTCAGTATGTAGAGAATTCAACGGAGGTAACAAACAGTGGCCCTGACGGTGTTTTTGATACCGCAGATGACGTGTTTACTAATCAAGAGCCAGCAGTAACTCAAGTTTTATCATTTTCTATCGGCGATATGCTTGCGTATGGCGCGAGTGGTTCAACCGTGCAAGAAAATGTCAGAGTCCGTTATCTATTACGAGCCACGGTAGGTACTACATTTGGTCAATACGTCAATACCGCTTATGCAATGACCCCTGCGGAAGGAATGACAACAGGACCGTTAGAGATCAAATCGAACATGAGCAGTGCGACTGTTGAAATTACACCCGATAAAGTATTCGATACAGCATCGATTATTGGCAAAGTTTTTGAAGATAATAATGGAGATGGATATCAAGCTGATGCAACCGCTTTTGATATTAAATTAACCGCTAATATCGCTCATAGTAATTACGTCACAGGTTCTACGACGATAGAAATTGAGGGTGAAGAAGAAAGCCTAAAAGAAAAAGGCATTGTTCCTATTAATCAAAGCATTGTAATTGATCATCTATTTGGGTTATCGAGAAATAGAACGCTACCAGAAGGGAATATAGCGGTTGTCCAATTTGCGACAAAAAACAAAGATAAATTCGATTTTACCGTAACAACGGCTGATGGTTCTCATATCTCATTCAGTAAAGAGGGTGTGATAAACATAGAGCATTTAGGAAACAAAAAAGATCAGCTTGCTGCAGAAAATCTGAAAATAACCCGTAACCTATACAAGGATAATAACCAGTATTTATGGGAAATTGTCATTGAAAATATGGGGATCTATGAGGACGGTATACCAGGTGTAAGATTGCTTACGGTTGAAGGTATCGTTATTGAAACCGATGAATATGGGCGTTATCACGTGCCAGATCAATGGGTTCTCAATAAGAAGGGAAAACAATTCTTAGTTAAAGTTGACACTGATTCATTACCGACAGGAATGAAAGTAATCAGTGAAAACCCGAGAGTATTAAGAATTTCACCAAATCAATTAACGAAATTTAATTTTAGTGTTCAAAAATAAATAACTCAAAACTATAAAAATAAAGAAGTTATTAGGAGAAGTATGAAGTTATTCAATAAGAGTCATGCAATGTTATATGCACTGTATGTATTCCCATTAATGACGCTAGCAAAAGAAACAGATGACTTACAACAGCTGGATTCCAACGCGATGGATATCTCAGTGGATGTTAGTGAGCAAACAGACAGTTCTCGTATTTATTTAGATGAGGGAGCTATCTGGGCGAGTCGTGATATTACCAAGTTTAATCCTGTTTTAGATTTAAGTGCGACGGATGAAGTTGAAGTCGAAGACGGGAAACTTATTAACCCATTAAACTTTTCCGTTGACACTAATTACAGTTATTACATTAGCTCTTGGCAGCTTGAAGTATATCGTGGTGCTGATCGCCACCTGTCTCAGCCTTTAGCTGTGATGAAAGGTGAAAAGCTTGCAAACAGTACCGATATTGAATGGGACGGCTCAACAGATGTTAATTACAGATTTAAACTTGGGCAGCAATTGTTATTCCGATTAAAAGTGTGGGACAAAGATGGAAATATGGATGTGACAACAATAGGGGTTGTCGATACCGTGCGTCCGGATAAAGAATTGTCTATCGATAAAAACAGTAATGAATCAGAAAATGGTCGTCATTTTGGTCGTTCTACATTAATGCGTCACAATATACCGACGTCTTCCGGTTTAGCTAAGTTTATTGGAACGGGGCTAAATGGGGTAGATAAAGTTATTATTGGAGAAGATGAGTTTGATGTTGTTGAAGGAGGTTTATACGCTGAAATATTCCTTCCAACAGATGCATATCGTTTTCCTACGACCGTTGTTTTTGACTCAGGAGAAGAGCGTCGTTTCTCTCTTTATGCTCGTATTCCAGACACTTATTATGCACAAGCGGGTCTAGCGGATTTTTATGTTGGAAGAAACCGTGTTGGAGGCAGTACAGGTGCACTTGAGGTAAATGATCAGTACGTAAAGGATATTTATAATCAAGGTCGAATTGCGTATTTTGGACAAGGTAAATTTGGTGATAAATTGCGTGTTGTTGCCCATGTCGATACTCAAGAAAATGCAGTGAAAGATATGTTTAAAAACCCTTTCGCAGCAAATGATACCTCAACTGTTTTTGATATCGTCGATGGCGATGATGAAATGATGTATGGGAATTATGGCGATGGCGCTAACATTCAGAAAATTGTTAATACCAAAGGTAAAGTGTATTTAGATGTTCAATACGATAAATCTCAATATTTATGGGGGAATTTCAATACAGGAATAACAGGGACGGATAACGGGGATTACAACCGAAGCTTATATGGTTTTAAAGGCGACTATCGTACACGGGAAACCACGAAATTTGGTGAAGACCGTTTAAATCTCGTAGGCTTCGCTTCTCAATCTGATTCACTTTACTCTCACGATGAATTTTTAGGTACAGGTGGGTCTTTATACTTCCTTCAACACGGTGAAGTTATCCCAGGTAGTGATAAAGTGTTAATCAAAGTGATGAATAAAGACAGTGGGATCGTTGAAAATGAAATCCCATTACAATCTGGTCGAGATTATGAAATTGATGAATATCAAGGCCGTATTATCTTAACAAGGCCGCTGTCTGATATTGTGTCTGATAGCTTTGGTTCTGTTATTGATGACTCCCCTCGTGGTGGCTATGAAAACTATCTTGCTGTTGATTATGAATATGTACCTAAAGGTAAAGATGCCCGTGATGCGCTGGTTTATGGTGGACGAGTAAAAGGGTGGTTAAATGATTACATTGGTATTGGTGCCACTTACGCATCAGAAGAAAAAGACACGCAAAATTATGAGCTATATTCAACAGATTTAATCTTGCGAGCGACTGAAGGAACATACTTAAAAACGGAATTTGGTCGAACAAAAGGAACCCAAGTAGATAGTAACTTTGTGTCTTTTGATGGTGGTTTAACTTTTACTCCTATTTCATCTGGCATGGCTGATGATCGTGAAGGCGATAATATTCAAATTCTTGGGGTCGCAAGTCTTTATGATTTAGCTCCTGATCTTTTCGGTGCCGTTGGTAATGATGTGAAAGCGTGGTACAAATCAAAAGATGCGGGTTATTCATACGCAAGCCAAAGTGACGATCTTGAACAAGAATCTTATGGAACAGAAGTTCGCTTACAAGTTAGTGATAGAGTTCAAGTGTCTACCCGATTTACATCAATGGAAGAGACTGAAATTGATGGAACGTTAGAAACCGACACAGAGCAAGTTGAAGTTGAAACACAAATTTTAGTGACTGAAAATATTAAAATTTCGCTTGCTGGGAAACATATAAAAGAATTGAATCAAAACAATGAATCAGGCACTGGTAACCTTGCTGGTGCAAAAGTTGAATATCTTTGGGATAACGAAAACAGCGTTTATATTAAAGGTCAAAAAACAGTTGATGCCACTGAAACTTATGATGATAACGACAGTGTCACTGTTGGTGCAGAAACTCGCGTATTAGATGACTTGAGTCTTGGTGGTGCCTATACCGTCGGGAGCCGAGGAGATGCCGCAGAAGCAACTGTTACTTATGATGTAACTGACGATTACTCAACTTATGTTACTTATGTTGATGATAATTATGAAGACCAAAACAACGTCATTTTAGGTCAACGAGCAACATTGACGGACTCTGTTGATTTCTATCAAGAAAATCAGTTTGTTAATGAAAATAACGGAAAAGGCCGAGTTGATTCTTTTGGCTTTGATAATGAAGTTACCGATGATATTGATATTGGAATTGCTTATCAACAGGGTGAGATTGATTATAGCGATGATCCTGAAAACACCATTACAGGTATCGTGAATCGAAGAGCTGTTAGTTTTAATATTGGTTTGGATCTCGATGACATCGTTCTAAAGCATAAAATTGAGTATCGAGTAGATAAAACTGAAGAGACAAATGAGAAAATTGAACAATGGGTAACTACCAATAGTTATACACACCATTTAACGGATGAATATACCTTATTTGGTAAATTTAATTATTCTAAAGCGATGAATGATACGAATAACGAATTGCTTGAGCGTTTTATTGAGTCAAGCATTGGTCTTGCTTATCGACCTATTTATAATGATAAATTAAACCTATTAGCTCGTTATACCTACTTGGTTGATTTTGATAATTTAAACCGCGATGTCGAATACTCTGATACTGAAAGCCATATTGTGGAAACAGAAGCGATTTACTCATGGGATGCAAATTTAGATTTTGGTACTAAGTTCGCATATAAAGATAAATTTGAACGATTTGATAGAGCATCAGGTGTCGGTGTTGATGTAAATAGCCAAATTTACCTTACTGGTCTTAGCGCTTCTTACAGAATAATGAAAAACTGGGATGTAACGGGTGAATATCATTGGAAAGTCGATACTCAAAATGATGAGTTAGAAGAAGGGGCTTTACTCTCTTTTAATAAATACGTTACCGAGAACTTTAAAATCGGGGTTGGTTATAACTTTTCCAATTTTGACGATAATTTAACGAATGATGTTGACTATAACGCGAGTGGGGTCTTCATTAACCTCATCGGTAAGATTTAGGGACGATGACAATGACGATGAAATCATTACTGCTAGGGTTTAGTTTTTTTTCTCTCTTTGGGTGTAGTACAGATACTTATGTAAGTAAAGAGAACATAGACAAATACGACGAAAGAGTTCAAAAGTTTTTGATTGCAGAATGTTTATCTCCTCAACGTGAAATACACATAGCAGTTGTAGAGCATTTTGAATTTGATAAATATGAAGTAAGAAAAAAAGATCATGCCTCTCTAAATCAGTTTATTAATAATATTGAAAATATTAACGGTCGAATTGCTATTTCAGGGCATACGGATTATCAAGGTTCAATTGATTATAATGAAAAATTGTCGCACCGACGAGTTGAATCGATTAAAGCATATTTATTACAGAAACTAATCGAGAGTAATTATGAATGGGAAATTAAATCTTATGGTGAAAAGCGCCCTTTAATCAAAGGACGGAGCTTAGAGGCAAATGCGGAGAATCGACGTACATATTTGGTTTTTGAACAGACAATTGCTAAAGAGTTGAATCCTGTTTGTTTGCCTCTAGAACCTAAAAGAAAAGTGTACGTGACGATGGCTTCTCATTTTGATTTTGATAAGTATAAATTACATAATGCAGATAAAGTCGGTCTTGATAAGTTGGCTTTGAAGATTAAAGGTTTAACTGGAAGAATTCTAATTGCAGGATACACGGATTATCAAGGTTCATTCAGTTATAATGAAAAATTGGCAAAAGAACGTTCAATGGCTGTTCAAAATTATTTGAAGACGAAGGTCGACTTATCTCAATTTATCTGGGAAATAAAATCGTTTGGTGAAGATTCTCCTATCATTGAAGAACACTCATTAAAAGCCAATGCCGCTAATCGACGTGCGTTTGTCGTTTTTAAAGAAGGCCCGTTACCAAAAGAAAAGATCGAGTCACTAACGGAGAAGTAATTATTAATTAGTTGATAAAAGAGGAAAGGGCGTTCATTAATTATAATAAACGCTATTTTAGTTACGCTGTCACTGTTACTTCGTAAGAACCAAATTTACGGATATTAATGACACCCGTATCAAACAGAAGATATTGACCTTTAATGCCATTTAAGATACCGGTTACTTCAGGGTTCTTATCAAAATTATGACTGATGATTTTGACCGGGAACTCGTTAACAGGAAAGCGAATGTTTAAGATATTCTCATCCAATAACTTCACTGAATCGTCACCGTGTTCAGCTTGAATTTTTGCGATGGCTTCTTCAACTTGAGGTAATAGCTCTAATGCGGCTTCTTTTAAAGCAAGGGGGTTATTGTTACCTTTTAATAACGTGCGCCAATTTGTTTTATCGGCAATCAATTTAGCTAATTCAATTTCGACTAAACCTGAAATCAATCGATTCTTTACTTTCGCAATTGGTAACCCTTGTGTTGCACCTTGATCAATCCAACGAGTTGGAATTTGAGTATGACGCGTGATCCCAACCTTTAGACTAGAGGTATTGGATAGATAAACATAATGGTCAACAAAACAGTTTTCTTCGCCCCATTGAGGTTGACGGCAAGTTCCCTCCGCGAAATGACATGTTTCTGGTTTCATAATACACATGTCGCAGCTTGCCAATTTCTTCATACAAAGAAAACAATGACCTTGAGAGTAACTTTTTTTCGTTTTCTTACCGCACGAACAACAAAAAATATTGCCTGTATGTGTGAGAGTTAATGTTTGGCCAATGAAGGCATTAAGCTCTATTTCCTCATTACCAACAGGAAGTCGATATTGAACCGCACCATCAAGTAATGACGCGCGCATTTTTGCTAGTGTTCCAGTGATTTGAATGCTCATAAACTTTCTACTTTCTTCTTATTAGGTTAAAACCATTGTAACAAAGTCATGAGAGACTGTAAGAGCTCAAATGAAGATTTATGTGCAAGGATAAACGACACTTATGCTATAATCCGCCGCATTAGACCAGATTGACTGGTTATTCATCAATAATACTCGAAATTGGAGTGGCAGCTTTTGCAATTTAAAGATTTAGGTTTAGATAATCGCCTATTAAAAAATCTCGCTCATCAAAACATTAAGAAACCAACTGAAATTCAACGTAAAGCCGTACCTGTTGCCATGGCAGGGAAGGATGTTCTTGCGTCGTCTAAAACTGGTTCTGGTAAAACATTAGCATTCGTATTACCGATGCTTCATAAATCACTTAAATCGAAATCATTCTCTAAGAATGACCCTCGTGCTGTGATTTTAGCACCAACACGTGAACTAGCAAAACAAGTGTATATGCACTTGCGTGCAATGTTAGGTGGTTTAACTTACGATGCTGCATTGATCACTGGTGGTGAAAACTTTAACGACCAAGTGAACGCATTACGTAAATTCCCTAAATTTATTGGCGCGACACCAGGACGCTTAGCGGATCATCTTGAGCATCAATCTCTGTTCTTGAATGGTTTAGAAATGCTTATTCTTGACGAAGCTGACCGTATGCTTGATTTAGGCTTTGCTGAGCATTTACAAAAAATTCATGCGGCAGCAAATCACCGTCGACGTCAAACGCTTATGTTCTCTGCAACATTAGACCATGAAGCCGTGACTAAATTTGCAGGCAACATGCTAGATAATCCTAAAGTTGTTTCTGTTGGTTTATCAACAGATCAGCATGCAGATATCACGCAAAGTTTCTATTTGTGTGATCATTTAGATCATAAACAAGCGTTGTTAGATAAAATCATTGAAACGGAAAAATACTTCCAAATCATGATATTCACAGCAACACGTGCAGATACAGATCGCTTAACTGATTTACTTAACGAACGTAAATTAAAAGCGGTAGCATTAAGTGGTGATATGAACCAAACCGCTCGTAATAATATTATGAGCCAGTTTGAACGTCGTGCACATAAAATCCTAGTAACGACTGATGTTGCTTCTCGTGGTTTAGATTTAACCAGTGTAACTCACGTTATCAACTTTGATATGCCAAAGCATATGGAAGAGTATGTTCACCGCGTTGGTCGTACTGGTCGTGCTGGTAAGAAAGGGACAGCAATTTCTCTTGTCGGACCAAAAGATTGGGAAAGCTTTAAGCGTATAGAGACATTTTTACAACAAGACTTGGCCTTTTCTGAATTCGAAGACTTGAAAGGTAAATTCAAAGGTCTTAAGCCAAAACATAAACGTGAGTTTGTGAAAAAAGGCGATGATAAGAAAACGGCTGCAAAACGTGGTTCTTATACTCCTAAAAAATCGAAAAAACGCGATAACACATTCCACACTAATGTGGCAGTGGGTGAGCAAGTATTTATGCCAAAGAAAAAACCAAAGCAAATTGTTGTTGATGATGAATAATCATTAAATGATTTGATAAAAAAGGCACAAGTAACTAATTACTTGTGCCTTTTTTTATTTCTAAATAAAGCATCATTGATAAGCACAAGATGCTTTACGTTTTATATTATAAATATTCGCAAAGGTAAGCAGTTTCAATTTCAACATTAACATCGAAAGAAGAACTTCCTTCAACAGAGAAGAATTCACCCGACGAAAAGGTAACCCAATCTGTATCAGAGCTACGCTTAATTGTA
>NZ_CAWPRC010000208.1:0-9270 GCF_963890165.1 Aliivibrio sp. SR45-2
TTTCCAATTGTAATATGGATCGCAATACGGCCAGCATGGGTTTTGGCATGGTTTCTAGGTCATCAGAGTGCGGTGCTCTAAATAAACGAACCAAAATGGCATCAGTATCTTTATCACGGTGCAGAGACAATCTAAAGAAACGTAAAGCAACCGTTGGGTTACCATCAGAATAATCCCATAGAATGCGGTAGAAGCCATTCTTAGCGCGCTCTTCTTCTGTTAAGGTCTCTTCATCCCATTGTCTAGGTAAAACTAAGCCATCAAAAGAGAGTTGTTGCTCATTTGTTTTTACAATTCGGCTTTCTAATAAACTGCCAATTTGTTTCTCAGTCCACTTCGGCATGAAAGTGACCAAATCAAATAACAATCTTTCTCCACGAGCTCGGTCAATAAAACGCCAACTTGATTTCTCAATAGCCAATACAACACGATGGCTTTTTCTTGCTCGTCTTAATAGATTTGTGAGCTTCATTAAATCTGCTAACCCATTGACTTTAGGCTTCACCAAACGTTGAGCATTATCAAAAGCAAGCAAATAGCATGTGTCACTGTTTCTCAGGTGTTGAAGAATGTCTCTTTCACTCGATTCTTCTGATAGTCCAAGTTGTCTTGCTAATTCAGGAAGTAGAGCTGAATAACCGTCATAGGGGCAATTTAGGTAAAGTGGTTGGGCGTTTTTAACTTTATTTAAAATACGGTTGAGTAGGGCTGTTGTGCCCACGCCACGCTCACCTGATAGAACACACACCGCAGGGCTTTCTGTGAGTAAATAACGAGAAAGTGCCGTCATTTCTTCTTTAGCGTAATCTTCGATAAGTTCCGAGTCTTCAGAGCCCGGAGAAATAAAATCAAAAGCGAGTCCGCCCTTGATCCTTACTAGATTTGATTGTTCGCGTGAGACTTCCGTTTGTTTTGCAACTTCAATTCGGAACAAATAGGCGAGTGCATGGCTGAACGCCGTGTATTGAGATAACGTCGATACGATGACGTGCTGAATCGATCGCCAAACTAACCATGCAGAACCACAAGCCGTCGCGATAATTGAGATTAAGAATGTATTTTTATTTCTGACAGCCCAATGAATGGATAAAGGTAATGGGTCTAAATTATGAATGCGTTCAAAAATCGTTGCTTTCCATTGTCTTAGAGTAATGATTGTCAGCAAGATAAAGAATAAATACACCGCAGAATTAATCCAAGCATAAATCGTCCCTTCTCCTAACGTTCGCGATGAAATTTGGAGAATTACGCCAGCAAAAATGGCACCCCAAATATAACGACGGATGGTAGATAAACGAAGTGCGATAGTTTCTTTTTTATTGTGTTTGCTGTTTCGATACGCAAATTCAAGAATCAAACTTACCGCAATAGAACCGCCTAAGATCCACCATGTAAATATCTCTAAGAATATAAGGTGTTGTAAGCTTGGTAAGGTCGAAATAATTCGAAGAGTGACCGTGATAAGTAATAACCAAGCAATCGCTTTCTGTGCTCGGCTAAAATACCAAATAGTACGGATAAGAAGATTTGGTTTTGTCGCGCCTTCTAATTTTGATTTTTTAAAGTCACTAATTAAGCGAGCGTTATTACGCATCCACCAATTAAAAACAAAAAATACACACAATACCTTAAATATGACGCTAATCGCGGGCACTGGCGAAATCGTTAAATCACGAAGTAAATTTTTGAAACTACGAATTTGGTAGTGTAAGTAATATTCAATGTTGAGCCGAGTTATGCTGAGCTCTGAATAAAACTGAGTTACACCGTAAGGACCGAATCCGGTCAGTTGCTCTCGCGTTGTACTGTCCGTTAATTGAAGTAACTGTTGTTTACTTAAGTTTAATGAATTTAATGATTGATGATTTTCTTCTACGGTTAACCAATTGTTTTCTGTCGCGTCATTTTTATACGCAGTTAGTGCTTCTCTTAGTTTTTCAGTATGCTTACTTTGTTGAAGCATGGTGTTAGATAAAAGTCGCTTAACCTGAGCGTAATTGTTGTTTGAGAAAAAATGCTGTTCAGGAAGAGCTTGAACCTCGGTATCAATTTCTTGAGCGGGTTTACTGATCTCAATCGGTTGATCATTTGTTAGGCCCCAACTCGCGTAGCTAACCGGAGAGAGCAGTAAAGTGAAAGCAAGAAATAAGAAATGAGAGAATCGTTTCATAATTACCATAAAATATAATGATTTAATTACTTATTACATTAGCTAAATTAATAGAAAAAACCAGTAACAAAGGTAGGAATGAGCAATAAAAGTGAGATATGGTCATGAATACTGTTCTTTTTTAGAGTTTTGAGAAGATTTATCGACTTAAAAACGGTTTAAGAAAGGTATTCATTCAAATTAAGAAAGAAACTCATTAGAATAGAGCATTAAACCGTGTTCAATTTTATCGATGATAATTACATATGTATTGGTTCTTATTTCTTGGTGGTAGCGTTATATGCTTAATTGTTTTTATTATGCATTTTCAAGCCGTCGAAAAGAAAAGGGTGTTAACAGCTAACAAACGTAGGCGTTTTGATAATCAATCAACGATGGTTGAATTTGATTCAGATACTGATCGTAAAGATAAAATCGAGCGAGCGATAAAGGGCAATTTAACCGCACAATTGGCGTTAGGTGCTGATTTGGAATTAGTCGATCAAAATGGATCGATTAAGTGGTACTTAAAAGCCGCAGAGCAGCGTAGTCAACAAGCTTATTATGCCTTAGTTCGTTTATATGATAATAATTACGATGATCATGATGCAAAAGAGAAATCAGGTTATTGGGATGCCGTATTAGGTGATAGCAAAGGAGACGTTGTTTCTTCATTGTCACTAGGGAAGATGTATCTAGAAGGAAAAGGGTGCGAGAAAAGCATTGAAACGGGTACGAAAATAATAACAACACTGGCTTTGAATAATGATCTTTCAGCTCAATGGTTTTTAGCTCAATGGTATCAAAAACTTGAAAATGGACATCCTGAAGGTTTTTATTGGATGTTGAGAGCCGCTTACCAAGATGATCCTAAAGCGATGGTGACAGTCAGTTCTTGTTATTATCATGGTATTGGAACACCGCAAAATATTTACAAAGCAATATATTGGTCAGAACGTGGGGGGGAACTTAAAAGCCCTGAAGCGCAGTTACGTTCATCGCAATACAATCAAAATATATCGTCTTCTCATAATGCAGTTGCTTACGTTTGGGCTTATCTTGCCGTCGCAAATGGGTATGAAGAAGCGCACAGTTTTCGCAATGAACTAGAACAGATTCTGCCTTTAGAGAATTTATTAACGATTCAGAATGTAGCAAGAAAGCTTCATGGATTAATGGATGAAAAACCGGTAAAGAAACATTCGGTAATTCGTCTTCTTAATAAATTTTATGTGAGAGAACATTATCTACCACCAGAAGACATTAATGAAGAATGCAATATGTACACAGATTAGTGTTTAAAGTGTCGTGATAATACCAATACCGTAATGAAGAAATCATCTAATTTATTGCATTGGGATAAGAGAAAAAACAGAAACAAAAATGCCAGTCATTATGACTGGCATTTTTTATTGTATCGAATTAGCTAATGTTTCAAATGCTATCGATTAATCGTCACGCATGATACCAAGAATACTTAGTAGACTGATGAAGATATTGTAGATTGATACATATAATGTAATCGTTGCTGAGATGTAGCTTGTTTCGCCACCACGGATGATTGATTGTGTTGTTAACAGAATCGCACCAGTAGAAAACAAGATGAACATACCACTCATTACAAGATGCAACAGAGGCATTTGTAGGAAGATATTCGCAACCATACCAATGAGTAGAACAACAAAACCAGCCATCATTACACCGTTAAGGAATGATAAATCACGTTTAGTTGTTAAGGCATACGCTGATGCAGCCATGAATGACAGTGCAGTACCGCCAAGAGCCGTTAGGATAACATCGCCCATTCCTGCACCAATGTACATGTTTAGAATTGGACCAATGGTGTAGCCTAAGAAGCCAGTAAATAGGAATGTAAATAGAAGACCCATGCTGTTGTTACGGTTCTTTTCTGTTAAGTACAATAGACCGTAGAAACCAACTAGCATAATGATAATACCTGGACGAGGTAAGTTCAGAGCCATTGATACGCCAGCAACTAATGCTGACCATAGTAATGTCATAGACAGTAAGAAATAAGTATTACGTAATACTTTATTCGTTTGTAGAGCCGACTCTTGTGTGCGAGTTTGGCCGAACATTTGATTATTCATCGTATTCCCCTTGGAATGGACAGACATAAATATATAGACAGTTATGATGCCTATAGTTCAAAAAATCAAGGTAGTTCTGTTTTTTGAACTGAATTAGTTGAGCTGGAAACCATTTTACATCAGTACATTAACTTAGCTGATGAAGTTTGTAAGTATCTGTAACAACAAACAGCGATCCTAAGATCGCTGTTTGTTGAGTTTATCAGCAATATTGATTGCTGTATGTTAATTGTTCGTTATTTAGTGATGCAGAATCTGACTTAAAAATAATTGAGTACGATCCGACTGTGGGTTTTCAAAGAAATCGATAGGATTATTTTCTTCAATAATCTCCCCTGCATCCATAAAAATGACGCGATCAGCAACTTCTTTTGCAAACCCCATTTCATGAGTTACACACAGCATTGTCATGCCTTCATCTGCTAATTCAACCATTACATCGAGTACTTCACGTACCATCTCTGGATCGAGCGCTGATGTTGGCTCATCAAACAGCATGATTTGTGGATTCATACACAGTGAACGTGCAATGGCGACTCGTTGTTGTTGTCCTCCAGATAGTTGCCCTGGGTATTTATCGGCTTGGTCTGGAATTTTCACACGTTCCAGAAACCGCATCGCTAAGGCATTCGCTTCTGATTTTGGCATTTTTTTCACCCAAATTGGCGCGAGTGTGCAATTTTCTAATACGGTTAAATGAGGGAACAGATTAAAGTGCTGAAAACACATACCGACTTCTCTGCGTACCGCCTCAATATTTTTTAAGTCTTCAGTTAGTTCGGTACCAGAGACAAAAATATGGCCTTTTTGATGTTCTTCTAAACGATTAATACAGCGGATCATCGTTGACTTGCCTGAGCCTGATGGGCCACAAATAACTATCTTCTCGCCTTTTTTAACTTGTAAGTTAATGTTTTTAAGAACATGAAATTGACCATACCATTTGTTCATGTCTTCTAATTGGATCATATAATCTTGTTGAGTCGTCATAACTACATCCTTGAATTCTGTTAATTATCGCTTGTGGCCTGTATGAAGTTTGTTTTCTAAATAGATGGAGTATCTCGACATAGAGAAACAGAACACCCAGAAAACCAAAGCGACAAAGACATAACTTTCCGTTGAAAATCCTAACCACTCAGGATCGGTATTTGCAGCTTGACCAATACCAAGTACATCAAACATCCCAATAATGAGTACAAGGCTTGTGTCTTTAAATAAACCAATAAAGGTATTTACGATGGAAGGGATAGTGATTTTTAAGGCTTGAGGAAGAATAATTAAACGCATCTTTTTCCAGTACCCTAAGCCGAGTGCATCTGCCGCTTCATATTGACCTTTAGGTATGGCTTGTAAGCCACCACGAATAACTTCTGCCATATAAGCAGCACTGAATAGGACGACCCCTATTAAGGCTCTAAATAGCTTATCTAACTCCATTCCTTCTGATAAAAACAAGGGAAGCATGACCGAAGCCATGAAAAGAACGGTAATTAAAGGAACACCACGCCAAATTTCAATGTAGATAGTACACATACTGCGAATAATGGGCATTTCAGAACGACGACCCAAGGCTAAAGCAACCCCAATCGGCAAGGATACAACAATACCCACAATCGCAATGACTAAGGTAATTAATAATCCTCCCCAAAGGTGAGTATCAACAACGGGTAACCCAAATACGCCGCCATACAATAAAAAGGCAGCAAAGAATGGGAAAACATTTACAAAAACTAACCAAATAGCCACTTTCTTAGGGGTATGGTCATAAGCGAGCAAAGCCACAAAAATAGCGAGTAATGCGTAAAATAATTGAGGTCGCCATAGTTCATCCGTTGGATAGAAACCATACATAAATTGGTCCCAACGAACGTTAATCATTACCCAACACGCGCCTCCACTAGAGCAGGCATCACGCGTTGTTCCTATCCAATCGGCATTAATCAATGCCCAACTGACAGCGTTCCATAACCCACTAAACGCAAGATAAGCGATAATAAGGGTTAGAATTGAGTTAATTGGGCCATTGAATAAATGTCTTTTAAACCACGTGACTGCACCTACCGTATTGGGTGGTGGCGGCAGATCTGGCTGAAACTGATGTGTATTCATAATTACCTCTCAACCAATGCGACTTTGTTGTTATAAATGTTCATAACGAATGAGGTTAGCAGGCTTAATGTAAGGTACACGCCCATGGTCATTGTTATGATTTCGATAGCTTGTCCTGTTTGGTTCAGTGTCGTTCCTGCAAATACAGAAACTAAATCTGGATAACCGATAGCCATCGCTAGTGACGAGTTTTTGGTTAAGTTTAAATATTGACTGGTTAGAGGGGGAATGATAATCCGCATTGCTTGTGGAATAACGACAAGTTTTAGCGTTTTATTTCTTGGTAAACCAAGTGCCATCGCAGCCTCTGTTTGGCCGTGACTTACCGCATTAATGCCTGAACGAACAATCTCTGCGATAAATGAGGCGGTATAAACACTCAGTGCCACCACCAGTGCCGCTAATTCAGGAATGATACTGATGCCACCACGAAAGTTAAATCCTTTCAGCTCTGGGTATTCAATCGAGACGGGCATACCAGAAATGAAATAAGCGAGAGTAGGTAACGCGATTAACAACAAAATGGAGTAGCGCACAACGGGAGTTTGTTGTCCTGTTAGGGTTTGTTTGTTATGTGCCCAACGTGATAAGAAAATAATAAACACAATAGCAAGGACGACGGCCATTCCTATTAGATTAGAACCTTCTTCAAAAATTGGGCTCGGAAAAAATAAGCCTCGAACATTGAGGAAAATACTTTCACCTAAGCTTAAACTTTGTCTAGGTGAAGGGAGGGCTTGTAAAACGGCAAAATACCAAAAAAAGATTTGTAACAAAAGAGGGATATTTCGGAACGTTTCGATATAGACAGCAGCACAGCGGCTAACTAACCAGTTACTTGATAGACGAGCTATTCCGACAGTAAAGCCTAGAATAGTGGCCAATAAAACGCCTAGAACGGAGACTAAGGCGGTGTTCAGCAATCCAACAATAAAGGTGCGACCATAAGAGTATGTTTCATCGTATTCCACTAAAGAAAGACCGATACCAAACCCAGCTTCTTGATCTAAGAAATCAAGACCTGTAGCGATACCTCGAGATTCTAAATTGGACAATGCATTGTTGACTATGGTGTAAAAGAAAAAGCCAAGTGCAGTAATTGCAAGCACCTGAAATAAAATCGCACGAAATGTTGGGTTGTATAAAATATTTTTATTTTTAGATGACATACGGCTACAACCTTAAATCCATTTATCAAAAGGGGTGAAAGCTCACCCCATAATATGACGTCTATTTATTGTTTTTATTGTGGGATTATTAACGGATTGGTGCGGCGTACATGAAGCCACCCGCATTCCAAAGGGCATTTACGCCACGAGATATTTGAAGTGGAGAACCAGTACCAACGGTACGTTCAAAACTCTCTCCGTAGTTACCCACTTGTTTAATTACTTGGTAACCCCAATCATCACGAATTCCTAAACCTTTTCCTTTAGGACCATCAACACCAAGGATACGTTTGATGTTTGGATCTTTAGATTTAAGCATTTGATCTGCATTTGCAGACGTAATGCCATACTCTTCAGCGTTTATCATGGCGCTCAAGACCCATTTGTTGATGTTAAACCATTTATCATCGCCTTGACGAACCACAGGGCCTAGGGGTTCTTTTGAAATGATTTCAGGTAAAATTTGTGCTGTTTTTGGGTCTTTTAGATTTAGGCGAAGAGCATAAAGGCCTGATTGGTCTGTGGTTAGTACATCACATCGACCAGCATCAAATCCTTTCGATGTTTGTGCCGCCGTATCAAATACGACAGGCTTATATTCCATACTGTTATTACGGAAGTAATCGGCAAGGTTTAGTTCGGTAGTGGTACCTGATTGAACACAAACAGACGCACCATCAAGCTCTTTCGCACTAGTGAGACCAAGTTCTTTTTTGACCATAAAACCTTGACCATCGTAATAGTTAACGCCTACAAAATTTAAACCAAGGGAAGTATCACGATGCAGTGTCCACGTTGTATTACGTGACAGCACATCAATTTCACCTGATTGTAATGCAGTAAAACGCTCTTTTGCGGTTAATGGCACGTATTTAACTTTTGTTTTATCGCCTAATACGGCAGCAGCAACGGCTTGGCAGTATTCAACATCAATACCTTCCCATTCTCCTTTTGAGTTAGGGTTTGAGAATCCAGGTAGACCAGTACTAACCCCACATTGTAGATAACCATTCTTAACTACTTTTTCTAGGGTTCCATCAGCGGCAGCAGCTTGTGCTGACAATAGAACTGCTGATGTTGCAATCGCTGCGAATAGAGTGTTTGATTTAAAATTCATCTGTGTTCTTCCTTAATAGTCCGTTATTGAACTGGCGTATCACAATCTAGTGCGTTGCGTTAGCCATTAGATGGAGTTCAATTGCTTATTTATAAGCAACTGTATTTAAACGATATACAATAGTGAATGATTTGTGAAATCGTCCACTGAATAAAATATAGGTAATAAGATCAGGCATATCCAACATAACTAGTGATTTATGCTGCTTTATTTTTAAAAGGTAGAGGTAATGAAGTGGTCTGACATTTAAATGTGTTAATAAATTGTTAATTCATTTATTTGTTGAATGTGTTAAGTCGCGATTTTTAGTTTGGTTAGTTGCCGCTCTACCTTAATGCCGAGAAGCAAGGTATATTATTGATATTAAGTAAAAGGATAAGTGAGAGATTGGATGAGATATTTTCCCATTTTTATGGATATACGAAAGCGACCAGTACTCGTCGTTGGTGGTGGGGAAGTTGCTTGCCGTAAAATTGATATGTTATTGCAGGCGGATGCTGATATCACGGTAGTTGCTCCCTCAATTAAATCTTATTTAGCTGATTATGTTGAACAAGAAAAAATCCATTACCAGAAAGGATTTTATCACCGCGATCTATTAGACAATAAATA
>NZ_CAWPRC010000209.1:0-9225 GCF_963890165.1 Aliivibrio sp. SR45-2
ATTGTTCTAACTGTTATGATGATGCAGTCACTTTTGAACACGTTATTTCTTTCTTTTCTTTATTTTCAGTCCATTTAGCCAAAATAAACACTGAGATAAATTGCATAATCAAAGCAACAATAAATACGATAGGACTATCAATTAACCCTGCAATAATGAAACTTACAAATGCAATCGCACCATTTAATAACGCATAAGGCAATTGTGTTTTAAAATGTTCAAACTGATCACACCCAGCTCCTGTCGATGACAAGATCGTGGTTTCAGATATTGGAGAACAATGATCACCAAATAAACCTCCAGACAACACGGCACCAATACAAACAAATAATGGCGCATCAATTGCAATAGCGGTTGGAATAACCAAAGGCATCATAATGGCGAACGTCCCCCAAGAAGAGCCCGTTGCAAATGAAATAATCGCAGCCAATAAGAAAGCCACTGCCGGTACCAACCAGTATGGGAAACCACTTTGAGCTTGCTCCGCAATATAAGCGGCGGCGCCTAGCTCTTTACCTACCGAGCTTAATGCCCACGCTAAGATAAGGATGATAGCAACTTGCATCATATTCCCCATCCCTTTCATATATACCGCAATACCATCAGAAAAATTTCTTACCTTATTAAAGGCCATTAATCCTATCAATATAGCGGCTGCAAAAAAATACGCCGTTGATAACGCAGCTCGAAACGCAGAACCCGATATTTTTTCAAATGGGAATCCTAAAGGGGCAAGCATTGTGACTAATACGATAGCCATGACAAGTAAAGGGGCCCAAACAAAAGATGCTTTTGCATTTTTATGCGTAAACACCTCGCTTGAAGCCTCAGCTGAAACATTAACAATACCTTGCTCCGCTTGCTTCTCAGCAATCGCCATCGGTCCAAAGTCTAATTTTTTAAACGCAACAAGAGGAACAATAGCAATCGCTAGAATCGCATAAAATTGATATGGAATCGCACCAATAAATGCATCCCAATCAGACGTTTCTACATTTAATGCTGTAAATTCTTTTTGAATTAAACCCATGATATAAACACCCCATCCAATGAACGGGATCAAAATAGCAACAGGAGATGACGTTGAATCAATAATAAACGCTAATTTTTGACGAGATACTTTTAATTTGTCGAAAAGAGGACGAAAAACAGGACCAACAATTAATGGCGTACCTAAATCAGAGAAGAAAATAACAATACCACCCAACCAAGCTGAAGTTTGAGCCTTAAATTTACTGGTTACCCAAGCCGTCACACGATGAGCAAAGGCTTGACCACCACCAGACTTCTCCATTAATGCAACAAATCCACCAATAAAAACAAGTAAAACGAGTACTCCAGCATTATAGCTGTCTGTTAATTGTGGTGATAAATAGCTCTTTACCATTACACCAAACGTTTCTAATGGATCCCCGTGGGTAAAAAAACCATTCAGCATAGCAACCCCGCTAAGCACACCGGCAAATAAACCAACAACGACATTTTTCATCGTAAGGGAGATAAAGAGCGTAATAATAATTGGGATAAGGGAGCTAATGTCTGTCTGTTCCATAACGATATTCCTTTTGCTACTGCATAAAACAAATTAAATATAAATTCACTATTGATGACTATATATTTAAAAAATAACAATGTAAACAATACGAAGCAATTTAATAACAATTATTTACCACTCTTTCTACAATCGATATTTTAAGTTAAAAATAGACAATAAAAACCAATCTTTATAACGCTAAAATGAGAAGAAAAAAGTATATAAAAAAAGCCAAATGATTCATCATCATTTGGCTTTTTTGTGTCTTATTTCGCGATAAACGCTGTCTTTCAGTGTATTCGTTAGTTATCCGCAGGGAAGACGACACCTGTTTGCTTGCGGATCTCAGTGGTTACTTTAGAAATCAATAAAGAACGCTCAACCGCTTGGTTATCCATTTGGTTTGCTTCTACCTGTTCTGCAAACTTAATCGCCTCATAAAACATAGGGTTTGGGTTTTGCTCGACCGTTAAGTCTTCTCTTTCTCCACCACGAGTAATTTTAGTTACCTTCTCACCGATAGAAATCATATCAGCTAAGATAGCCCCATCCTCACCTTGGATCTCACTAGGTACATAAGAATCGCTGGTTTTTGAATGCATCACGACTACATCAAAGCCTTCATATCCACAAATAATACTGCCATTACCATCAACACCAGAGTCTAATAAGTGTGCTTGCGCTTGAATCGATGTTGGCTCGCCAAATAATTCAATCATAGACCCTACACAATAAAAACCAATATCCATGATCGAGCCATTAGAAAATACCGGATTAAATGTATTTGGATTTTCACCATTTAAGTATTTAGGGTAACGAGAGGAGTATTGACAATAAGTGATGTGTGCTTTTCGGATTGCACCAAGGCTTGGTAATTCTGCTTTAATCAATTTAAAATTAGGTAAATACGGTGACATAAACGCTTCAAATAATACGACATTATTTTCTACTGCCGTTTGATAAGCCAATTGCGCTAATGCATAATTTGATGCCATTGGCTTTTCACAAATAACGTGTTT
Organism: Aliivibrio sp. SR45-2; assembly: GCF_963890165.1. Taxonomy (NCBI): domain Bacteria; kingdom Pseudomonadati; phylum Pseudomonadota; class Gammaproteobacteria; order Vibrionales; family Vibrionaceae; genus Aliivibrio; species Aliivibrio sp. SR45-2. The sequence goes on from NZ_CAWPRC010000209.1 coordinate 2,554, forward strand.
GCCCTGTTTCATCATTTGAATCGATTGGGGTCCGTGAAAAGAGTTTGGGCTGGCGATGTATACTGCATCAACCTCATCGCTTTGTGCCAGTTCATCTAATGAATCGAAAGTACGATTAACACCGAACTTATCTGCAAATGTTTTCGCCTGTTCTAACGAACGAGAATACACCGCTTTCAATTCAAATTTACCCGATTCTAATGCAGCAGCGAGAAATCGCTCAGTGATCCAATTTGTTCCTATTACAGCAAGTTTAATCATGATTACTCTCTATGCTTATTTCATTGTTATTTTAATTGCAGAGCTTGAGAGCTAAAGTGGACACCAGACCATCCTGATACCATAAAACTACGGATATTTTGATGATCATTCTCCATTGGATGCAATAATACATCTTTACGGTAATAGCGGCCAAAGCAAGCGAGTGTTTGCTCTACTGTTAGTTCATGTAATTTAGCAAACGCAAAAATCTTGCATGACCCATTATTTTGCCCCGCTTCATTAACGGTCTCACCGTTTGCAAACTCAGTTGCTGTAAACTCATAATGGTTCTCAATCACGGCCATTGTTTCTGAAAATTCTACTAATTTAGGCTCTGTTTTTAATTTATTAAGAAACGTATTCAATGCCATTATGATAATCCTTACTTGCATCTATTTAAATTACAGTTAAATTTTAGGCGGTTCTAAATGCCTGACACTCCATTTAGAACCTCCTATTTTTATTTAGCAAGTAAAAAATGCCATTGCTCATTTTTATTCATGTAATGAACAACATAAGAACACACAGGAACAATGGTTAAATCTGACTCTTTCATCTCATTAAGGAAGGCTTCCATCATTACTTTCCCATAGCCTTTACCTTGAAGTTCATCAGGAATACGAGTGCTAATGACATCAAGAACCTTTCCTTTTTTCTCATAAAAAATATTCGCTACCGATTTTCCTTCCAGAACAACCTGATAGCATTTGTTTTCTACATCATGAGTAATAACATTCATGTTTTCTTAACTCCATTTCATTTATGTGATTAATTCCATTTCAAAATACGAGTTTCATTCCCTTCTGTCGGTGCTTGAGGAATATTCAAAGACAATATAAAGGAAAGTAATGCCATACCCGCACCAACATAGAATACTGCAGCAGGAGAAACTAGCCACAACAAACCGAAGCTAACCGGAATAATAACCGCAGCAATGTGATTGATAGTAAAAGCAACCCCCGCTGTTGAAGCCATATCAGCTGGATCTGCAATTTTTTGGAAATAGGTCTTAATTGCTAAGGCAAGAGCAAAAAATAAATGGTCAATAATGTATAAAGCTGCCGCCATCTCTGACGTTTGTACAAGAGCATAGCCAATAAAAATGAGTACTAAGCCAGTATATTCAAACATGAGCGCTTTTCGTTCACCGATTACTCCGATCCAACGACCAATTTTTTTCGCAAATAGCCAATTGAAAGCATAATTAGCTAAAAACAGTAACGTAATATCGGCGGCCGAATATCCGAATTTTTCAACCATTAAAAAACCTGCAAATACCGTAAAGATCTGACGGCGAGCACCACTCATAAAGGTTAATGCGTAATATAACCAATAACGTTTACGTAACACCAGTTTCTTCGTTTGAGGCGTTTCACTTTTAAATTCAGGGAAAGCTAACCACATAAAAAGGATAATAGCTAAAGCCACTGAACCTGCGATAAAGTAAATCCATTTAAACTCTAATTGCACCACTTCCAATAGCACCCACAAGACACCATAGGTACATAAAGAAGCCAAAGCCCCTATAGATATAAGCGTTCCTAGCATTTCAGGCGCTTCTTCTTTAGTGAACCACTGTAATGACAATGACTGTTTTAGCGTTTCAAAATAATGAAATCCAGTAGACATTAATAATGTCGTACACAAGAGCCCATATACACTTGGGAAAAAGCCCGTAATTGCAACTCCTACCGCTAACATCACCAAAGAGAGAATCATGAACTTTTGCTCACGAAGAAAAAGAAGGACGAACACAGCAGTAAAAGCAAGGAAACCAGGGATTTCTCGAACACTTTGTAATAAACCGATATCTGCACCAGTAAAAGCGGCTTTTTCAATAACAAAGTTATTTAGTAAAGCACTCCATGCAGAAAAAGCAATGGGTACCACGATAGAGATTAAGATAAGAAACGTTTTTGGATTTCTCCATTGAGTAGTGCTCGACATGATAGTGACTCTTATTCATATTTAGATACATATTACAGTAGCACAGGTTGTTTTGATCTCTGTTTATATCGCGATCATCTTTACTTAATTTACTTTTACTTTTTCTTTTGTCAACGACCCATATCTCTTAAATCTATTTTTTATTTTTATACACAACATAATTAATATTAGACCCATGTATAAATGAACCTGCCCATTGGTCGATTATTCTGATAAACCACAATGATTAAAAACTGATGGGATATCTTCTTGCTATAAAGCGGCGTTATCGTTAAGTTAAGTTAAGTTAAGTGTATGTTTACTAGGCAAAGGATGTGTGTAATGGAAATTGTAATTCGCCCAACAGAATTAAAAGATATAAGTGGGTTATGTGAACTCTATAGTCAACCTCAAGCACAAGCTCAAACACTCCAACTGCCACAACCATCACCTAAATTATGGGAAAAACGTCTTTCAAGCGTACCTGATAACGTCTACAGTTACGTAGCCATTATTGATGGTAAAGTCGTAGGGAATATCGGTTTTGAACAAGTTACTCGCCCTAGAACTCAACATGTTGCCCACTTTGGAATGGGGGTACATGATGAATACAGCGGACGTGGTATTGGTAATAAATTATTAGAAACCGTATTAGATCTTGCAGATAACTGGCTTAACGTGCGTCGTATTGAAATCGATGCTTTTGTTGATAATAAGGCTGCATTAGCTTTATATAAAAAACATGGCTTTGTTATTGAAGGTGAAGCGATTGATTCTGCATTTCGAAATGGAAGATACGTAAATACCTATTTTTTAGCTCGCATTAATCGCAAAATGATGTAATTTCGGTCTTTCAGACTTAAAACCAATAAAAGGATGAAACATCAATTTTCATCCTTTTCTATCATCACTATCGTAGCTGACTGTCTTTACTGGCTCTTCGATTATAGGCACTAAATACTTTTTCTTTTGCATCTTCTTTTTCCTGACAAGTTACACAACAATCCACGCCAGGAAATATATTACGCCGAGCTTGGGGGATCAATTCTCCACATTCAAGGCAATATTCAGTATCGTTATGCTCATGATGTAAATGTGCTCTCACACGATTAATTGCATCAATAACAGTAGCATCTATTTGTTCTTGTACACCACCATCTCTTGTAAATCCATTCGCCATAATGATCTCCAATAATGAACGACTAGAATGACAGTATCGATTATTAACCATTGTTTGATAATAGAGAAAAATGAGAATTACTATTGCAGAGATGTAATAATAAACCACAGGATACTCACCCGCGGTTTATTACTTAGAGAAACAATCTAAGACAGTGTTTTAACGTAGTCTGCCCAATATTGAGTAGCTGTAATGATGGCCTCTTCTCTTGGGTAATCTTCTGTACGTTTATTTGCCCATAATACATTAGCAACATTAAAAATAACGGTATTTGCCATTAACTGTAATTGCTCTGGTTTTGTTCCTAACAAACAGTGCTTAGGGACAGGTAAACCTTCAATTAATGCTTCTTCCCAGTACAACTCTTCACATACACCTTTAGTTGCACACCACAAAGATTGGCTAACTTTAGGGTTATATTCTGATTCACCGCCCATGCCTTTAAAACATAATGCTAATTCAGAGCAGTCATCGGTTGCTTGTTGCAATCTAGATTCAGCTTCCCCATGCAGTTGTGGTAAGCCAGGATGAAAGCTCCCACGTAATGAAATCGGTGCAGACGCAGGGTTTAGCATACGAGCACAAGTATTGGCAGGAGTACGAAGACCATATTCATGTTGCCATAACAACATCGTTTCTACTTGTGGTGCATAAACAGATAAAGGTAAATAAGCAATGTTACCTTCATCTAGTGCACGATGAGTCGCCTCTATACTGTCACACTTTGGAATAGATAATTTATCAATAACTTGTGATACGTGCTCACGCGTACTTCCCAGTTGAAGATGACCATGCAGTAAAACCCTAAATCCATGATTCGCTAAAATTTGGGCTGCATATAACTGCCAAGACGGGCCTTGAACTTGGCGTTTTCCTGCAAAACAAGCCCAATCAATATCAACCTGTAAGTCTTTTAATTCTGGTGTTTGAACATTCCGAACAAATTCACGGATAGCAGTAGTAAAGCCACTTATCTCGTCAACCGTTTCATTTTGAACTCGGATAAGCATCATTAACATCGCCATTTTATCGCTTGATACGTCCCCGGCAAGATACTCTTTCATCACTAAATACGCTTGTTCAAACGTTAACGGCTTACGACTGCGTTCACCACGCCCTACCGTTTTAATGCATTCTATAATTGAGCTCATAGCTATCCTTGTAATAATCCTTTAAATTTCAACTGCACTGACGTTATCACATCGACAAAAAAAGCCAAGAGATTAGAAACTCTTGGCTTACTATTTGTACTGTAACGAAGGTAACTATCTATGATTAATTGGTCACCTTTACATGATTAAATCTTAATTATTGATAATACTTCCTATAATTTTAGGTGTACATAAAAAATAACCTTGAAAAAATGGAATAGGATCGAGAGCCAATTTCATAAATTGCTCATTCGATTCAACATGCTCGATAATTAATTTCTTATTATTTTTAACCATCTTATCTATAAAGCTATGTTTATTTATAATAGAACAATAAGCGTGAATCTTTATTTTTATAAACATAAACACACTTAAGTTAAATACCGGGGTTAACATTTCATTCATAGAAACATCATCGATAGCAAATATAACGCCCTCATCATGTAACTCATAAATACTTTTCAATGTAGATTTATAAAAAAAACGCTCTCTTTTTGTAATTTCAACGATTAATTTAATATTAGATTCATTCAATTTATTACTCAAAACTATTAATTCATTTTTCAAAAAATAAATTGAACTGACTTCTATGTTAATCGATATGAATGTTATATCCATATATTTTTCTTTTATAAAAGAGACATTATCATAAATCCAATTAAAATTCCCCCTGCTCGTTGAGATATGCTCAACATCTGAAATAGTATTATAGAATAAATCTGTATTCATGTTTTTAGGTCTAAAAACCAACTCAATACCATCCACTGAATTGCTGTCATTTTCATTATAGAGACCACTCCTCGAATGTATACCTTGAGCATATACATCGAAAGATACGTTTGTCTTTTCACCTAAAAGAAAGTCATTACTTACTGCCATACCGGATAACCTAGCTTTAATCATAGAATTAAACTATCTATGAATTCATCATGGAAATAAAACTAAAAGTTACTAATAGTTACTTCTGACTACTACACATTGATGATTTTTATAAAAAAAACATCAAAACAAACCATAAATACACATTAAAAAGCAAATAAAAAACACATGAAATCAAAACTTTAAAATGAAAAAGCACCGATAAGAAACATTAATCTAAATTTTTCACACCTAAATAAGTAGGTTCTATTCTTTTCATTGAATATCCAATAAAATTAACGGTTATTTTATAACTCAATGATAATTTACCTATCAAATATTATGCTAAACTTAAAATAGCATAATTTATGATAGAGATGGCATGAGCATATAAATACCTAACATTATAATAAAGGTACATTGATTTGAGTGCAGTTTATAAAGCAGAAAAATATACATTCAACATGCCACACTACATAATTCAACACCCAGAAAAAGGCGATGTTGAACTATCTAGGGCTGAAGCTTACATTCTAAAAAAAATGCTTGATAATCTAAACATCGTTTGTAACAAAAACGAACTTGAAGATATAGGTTGGGAAGGTAACCCTGTTAGCACCTCAAGCTTAACGGTTGTGATTGCCTCTCTCAGAAAAAAAACACATTCAATAAATGACTTTAGTATCAGAAATATACCAAGAAAAGGATACTTTATTTCAACATCATTAATTATAGAAAAAATAGGCGTCCAATCAAAAAAAACTCCATCTCCGAAAAACTCATCATTTTATACTAAATTTAAGAAAATAATATCCGTGTGTATTTACACATTTAATATTCTAATGGTGCTTTTATTCATTATAATTGGATTATTTATTAGCATTCAACATGATTATTTATCATGCCAAAAATTAAATAACAAAACACTTTGTTCTATTGGAACGAATAACTTCAGCACATTGAGCCTTCTTGATGACATCGATGATGGACAAGTCATATTAAAAACACCAGAAAACACGATCATCCTAGACGAAGGTTCAAATATATTAATGAGTATTGGAAATGATTAAATATAAGAAAATAAATTTATTGATTTTTATCTTTTTAATAACTATTGTCATTATCTTCTTGTATGGCACATCATTAAGTTGTGATTATAGAATGAAAATAGAAACAAAAACAACGTCTTACAATGGTATTTGTAAGCTAGGAGAAACATCTTGGATAGAAACACAAAAGAATAAAATTAATGGCTCTATTTGGAATGTAACGGCATGGTCATTCTCATTTAAAAAC